>DATDEW010000029.1:0-4223 GCA_036522935.1 Kapaibacterium sp. (SeqCode) | reverse complement strand
ACAGATGTTGAATCATTTGCAGTGCTTGAACCTGTTGCTGATGGCTTCCGCAACTACCAGAAAGCGGACTATACTCTCTCAACTGAAGAGCTGCTTATTGACAAAGCACAACTTCTTACACTTACTGCACCCGAGATGACCGTTCTTATCGGAGGTATGAGATCAATGAATGCTAACTTTGATGGCTCTGCGCTTGGCGTCTTTACAAAGAACCCCGGTGCACTCACGAACGATTTCTTCGTGAATCTGCTCGATATGAGCGTTGCATGGGCTCCGGCTGCCGACGGCAACACATTCAATGCACACAATCGGAAAACAGGAAAAGTGGATTGGACAGCAACACGCGCTGATCTTGTCTTCGGCTCTAACTCAGAGCTTCGCGCAGTTGCAGAAGTCTATGCAAGTTCAGATGCAAACGATAAATTCGTCAATGACTTTATCGCAGCATGGAATAAGGTCATGAACGCTGACCGTTTCTGATAATTGTTAGCTCACAAAGAGAAAGGTGGTTTCGAAAGAAACCGCCTTTTTTATTTTCCGAGGAAGGCACTCGCCGCTGTAAGAACAGATGCTACCTCTATATCGCGAATGCACATGAAGTGCTCTTCGGGATTCTCTCGGTAACAAACCAACGGCTTCGTTGAATAGACAAAACACGGACGACATTCTATGCCGGTCTGGATTATTTCATACTCCGTTTTCCAGGGATGGACGTAGGTCTCATTTGTAGGACCAAAAATAGCGACGGTCTTTAATCCAAGCCCACCGGCTATATGCATGAGCGATGAATCATTCGAGACGAACACATTCGTATGCTTCATCAAGGCAATAGAATCCATGATGGACTTTGTCTTCACTTCTATGATGGCATCACCGGCATTACGCATGATGATCTCATTGGCTTCTTTATCATCAGGACCTCCGAAGAGAAGCACGGTTGCGCCATGTTCATTCTTAAGTCTCTTGGCGAGTGCTGCGAACTTCTCCGGAGCCCAACGGCGCTTGACATGATTTTTAAAGAGTGCAGTACCGGCATGAAAACCGATGATAGGTTTATCAGTCGGTATATTCTTTTCTTTCAGCCATGAGACGGCAAACTCTTCATGGTCATCAGTAACAGCGATCTCAAGTTTCGGAAGCGTTGCTTCGTTAAGATCGTGCTTGATATTTAGTAGAGATAGTAGTTTAACATTCTCTTCAACACAGTGCAAGTTGTCATCTTCGGCGATGGTGTCGCTGCAGAGCCAGCTTAGATTATACCAGTCGCGACGTTTATACCTGACACCAAGCCGCTTTGAAGCACCTGCAAAAAGTGCAAAGATATTATACTGCCAACGGTTCTGGGGATAGATATTAATAGAGACGTCAAAGTTCAGCGAACGAAGATGGAGCAGATATAATAATCCTTCATGAGGCGGACTGCCGATAAAGTCATAGTAGTGAACTTCATCGATATTCGGATTTGTCTTCAGGAGGTCACGCGTACCGCCAAACATCACAAGCGCATGTATCTCGGCATTCGGCTTTGCTTCGCGCAAGAGCCGTATCATCGGTGTTGCAAGTAGTGCATCACCGATACCGGGGAGGGCTATTATGAGTATTTTCTCTTGGTTAGTCACGAATTCTTTTTCTTGAAGACGAAGAATCCGAGACCGCCAAGCGAAAGGATAAGCGTAGCAAGCGAAATCATCGAGCCGGTCTTGAATGCATCAGACTCATATCGCATAATCACAGTATGTTCGCCTGCCGGCACTTCAACTGCGCGAAGCGTTGTAAATGCTTTGTATATCTTTGCATCCTTGCCATCAACCGTTGCTTTCCACGCAGGGTAGTTGACTTCGGATAGGAAAAGCATACCATTCGCTTTTGTCGAGACCTTCACTTCTATCTCATTCATCTCGTAGCGCACGATCTTTGTTGATGAAACGCTATCTACCTGACCAATTGCAAGCGACGGCTCCTCCTCGAGAAGTAGTTTTGAATGGTAGTCGTAAGTAGAATCTGTCTTCAGCACTTGCTTTGCATCTTCCGGGCTGCGTACATCGAGAGTATAGTACATCTTTGCTCTCGGGAGATATGTAGTAGTCGGCGCAAATCCTCCCCCGATAATTCTCCACTTGATATTGAGCAGGTCCATCGTCATCATTGAACTGGCACACTGCGGTGCAAACTCTGCAAGTACGAGAGGGTTATATCCTTCAAGAAGCTGAATACGGTCATACGCACCTTGGTTACGCTTCAAGAGCGATGCACCGCCGAGTCGGATATTCGCACGAGAGAGTTCTTGCGCCTGCTCTTTCTTGAGCATCTCGACGACCTGCGTTTGATCCGGCTGATCGCGGAATGCGCTGCGCGGGTCATCACTCGATTTATTGACCGGCATTCCGTACATGAATAACTCTATGAGCGTAACACCGATAACAATAGATGCAAGTGCCACGCCTTTTATCATATTCTTCCACACTAGGAATGTGATTACGAGTGCCGCAATAACCGGGAATGCTGCAAGTCCTGCAGCCCAAGAGATAGATGCATTTGCTTCAGCAGGCGCACCGTTAAGGAATGAACTTGCAGAAATGATGCCGGCTATCCCTGCTACCCATGCAGCGCCAATAAGACCACCAACAATAAGAGAAAAACTCCGCTTCTTCTCTTCGATCTCATTACGCAGGAACATAGAAAGCCCAACCCCAGAGAGCGCGCTGAGTGCAAACGTAGCCACCATCATCATACGCGCAGGAGTACGCAGGCGGTCAAATATCGGAAGCGAGAAGAATATCTTATAGAGAAAGAAATTATCTCCGAGCGAGAAGAGGAATGCGAAGAGACTCATTCCGCAAAAGAGCGCAACATATTTCTTCTTCCGAGCGACTAACGATGCAAGCACACCAAATAGCAATGGCAGTACACCAATATAAACGGCTGTCTCCCATGAGAGGAAATACTCGCCGTTCCAGAATGGGACTTTCGCCTGACGCATTGCATCAGTAAGACCGAATAGACGCGGCATGATAAGTGTAAAGAGTGAACCGAACGAGAGCCGACCGCCGCCGACAGAATTCTCAAAGGTCATCACATCACGTTTTGATAGCCCTGCAAGTTCTTGTGATGGTAGCAGCTGAATAGCAAAGATGCCAACAGCGATAACGAACGGGATCACCATCGCAAGTACCGTAGTCGCTGACAGCTTCTCTTCGCCCTTGCCGCGAAGGCGATATCCAATTTCATAAAGCACCAACGCGCCAAGAAAGAGCGTAAGGAACAATGTCGTTTGCGGATGTCCGGCAAGATACATCACACCGAGCAAGAGTCCTCCGGCTATTGCATACTTCAGTGAATCAAACCCTTGAATGATACAGAGAACAATAAACGGGAAGAGCGCCAACTGATAGACGATCATCTGATGGATGATCTGCATTGTAAGATACCCGCTGAATGCATAGGCAATTGCTGCAAAAAGCGCAGACCAATCATCGGTCTTAAATACCTTCTTTACCAGGAAGAACATCCCTACTCCGGCGACGATATAATGCAGAATAATGAACCACTGCATTACCACCGGCGAGAGATGTCCATCACTGACAAAGAGTGACTGCACCATATTCATCGGATACCAGAACGCCACCTGAATATCGGCAAGGAATGGCATACCGCAGAAAACATACGGATTCCAATGGGGTATCGTACCGCTGGCAAGACTTGAAGCCGCGAGCGTGCGGAATGGGAATTCCTGCTCGACAAAATCTTCCCACAAGAATGAGCCGCCGAAGAGGTGTCCGGAATAAAAAATACCGACAAGGATGGCGATAATGCCAATTGCGACAAGACCCGATAATTTCGGAAGAGAAACAGGTTGTAGGATGCGGTGTTCCTTTTGGGTTTTAGCCATAGCGTATCTAATTTCTACAAAATTACGAACGGCAGGGGTAGTGCACAGGAAGTATGACTACTATTTTGAGTGGAGTTTTCGTATCTGCAGTATCTGGAGAAACATCTTCGATGAATCCGATAATGCTCCGACGGTCGTGCGCTCATCGTTATACCACTCAACAGCGACCTCTTTGACCTTGAAGCCGAATTTCTTGGCAAGATAAAGAATTTCAACATCAAATGAAAATCCCATGATCTTCTGCGCTCCGAAAAGCTTCTGCGCCGAGTCACGGGTAAACCCCTTGAAGCCGCACTGTGTATCTTTGATACCCTTGAATACAAAGAGCTGGACG
>DATDEW010000028.1:0-5675 GCA_036522935.1 Kapaibacterium sp. (SeqCode) | reverse complement strand
AAATTGCTCGGTCAAACGGAGATACTGCCCGTACTCATCAACTAAGTTATCACCAAGTGTAATTTCGTACCTGTCATAAATTGTATGAAGATCGCGAGTGCGGCGAAGATCGGTTGATTCAAGTGCACCTTCAACACTCTTTTCCTTACGGACAATATCATCAGCAAGCATCTTAGTCGTGATGCCTTTTTCTTTGAGTGTTGCAATTGCCGCTATAAGTTCTTCAAATGTTCCTTGCGCAAGAGGCAATGCCGTTCCTTCGCGCTCCTGATAATATCGCAACGCCCCATCTTTGAATAACTTTCTAATCGCAAGTTCGATAAGGACGGCCGATTCGCCTGTTGAAACAACTCTCTTGAACGGCTGAAGCTTTGCATGAAGTTTGCCTACGAACTCCTGCATAGAATAAATATGTGGAACGGCAACTGTGCGGGGTGATGCGATCTCGACAACGCGCGATATTTCCTGGCGAGCCCATGCCCCTGTCGGGAGAATATAGATGAAGCTGGATGTATCCCCGGCCGAGACGCGCCGTGCTATCTCCTCGCGAAACGAGGTAAAAGTTAAGGGTTGCTTGGCGTTTGTAAGAAAATCCACTGTAAAATGAGATGTGTAATAAAGTAACCTGCAAGATACTTTCTTTGTTGCATTTACTTGTAATGGCAAACCCCTTTTCTTATATCGGTTCTAAAACGCAGCGCTTCTTAGACGAATTTGGTCAAATATCCCGTCTACTCGGAAGAGCTTTTTCCTACTTACCGCGGATCGGTCGGGACCGTCGGTTGCTCTTTAAGCAAATGGAGCATATCGGCACCGGCTCCGTGCCGCTTGTATTGGTCATTGGCTTCTTCACCGGAATGGTCGCCGCATGGCAAGCCGCCTACCAGTTCAAGGGACTGATCACATTCAGTTTTATCGGCTCTGCTGTGAGTCGTGCTATCTTTATTGAGCTTGGTCCGGTTCTATGCGCTATCGTCATTGCAGGCCGTGTCGGGGCTTCTATAGCCGCTGAGTTAGGCACAATGAAGGTCACTGAACAGATCGATGCGCTCGAAACGCTCGGCATTCACCCTATCAGATATCTTGCCACTCCCCGAATTCTTGCAGCGATCATTATGCTGCCTATCCTGACCGTATTTGCAAACTTTATCGCTCTCTTTGGGGCATTCGTTGTTTGTAACTTCTTCCTGGATATTACTGCAAAGGTATTCTTCGATAGTGTTAAGCGATTCTTCACAGTGAAGGATGTCATCGGTGGGCTTATCAAGGCGGTCTTCTTTGGAGGCACGACTGCTCTGATCGGTGTCTACGTGGGGCTGAAGACATCCGGCGGAGCGGAAGGCGTTGGCAATGCCTCGATCCGAGCATTTGTGCTTGCTGCTTCCATGGTACTCATTATGGATTATATTCTCTGGACGATCATCTTTTAGCCCATGATAGAAGTACATGACCTACATAAATCCTTCGGCAACAAGCAAGTCCTTCACGGAGTGAGTTTTAGCATTGCTGACGGTGAGACCGTTGCTATTATCGGCGAATCCGGCTGCGGCAAAAGCGTACTCATCAAGCACATTGTTGGTTTACTTCACCCCGATCAAGGAAGCGTAACCCTTGACGGGAATGTCATCGGCACCTCGAGCGAAGATACTATCTACTCGCTTCGCAGGAATATCGGTTTTCTCTTCCAGAATGCCGCTCTCTTTGATTCGATGGATGTCTTCGAGAATATCGTGCTTGGCTTATGGGAGCATGGCCTCCGCGACACTGAAAAACTTCATGCCATTGCAAAGCAAAAGCTTGCTCTGGTTGGACTAGAGGGCATTGAAAAAGTAAAACCATCTGAGCTATCGGGTGGAATGCGTAAACGTGTCGGGCTTGCCCGGGCACTTGCCTCTGAACCGAAGTATATGTTTTACGATGAACCCACAACAGGTCTTGACCCTGTTACAAGCGACCAGATCGATGCCCTTATCGCAGACCTGACGAACAAACTATCGGTCACAAGTCTTATCATCACACACGATCTCTTTACCGTCGAGCACATTGCCAAGCGAGTCATATTCCTCTATCAAGGCAAAGTGTATTTCGATGGCAATCCGTACGACCTGCTGAATTCGACAGAGTCGGTGATCAGCAAGTTTGTCAAGAGATTTAAGTAGTCCTTTAAAAAGCAAAAAGGTCAGGCATGATACCCGACCCCTTCGCAGTGTGAGAGAAACTTGTTAGAAGTTCAGCTTCAAGACAGGAGAGATGATAACAAAGTTATCCCATTCCCATTTACGTGCATCACGACTGAGGATCGTCGAGTATTTTGCTTCAAGATTGAGCCAGTTGAAGATGCGTACAAAACCGTCTGCAAGAAGCGTGTTACAATACTGCACACTAACTCCCCATGCTTCACCTGCATTATCCTTATGAATATATCCTACTTTGATAAGCGGGTCGAAGTAGTTATATGTTTTGGGGAATTGAAGTTCTGAATAACCAGGGTCAGTTGGTTTACCGGTCGAGCCCTTTGTGCCAACGGTCACCGCGCGAACCGAATGCTTACCGGCGCCTGCCTGCACATACAACCCTTTTAATGCCTCACCAAAGTTATAAGTTACCCAGCCATGACCTGAAAAGCTAAGATAGAACAAGCTATCTTTCTTTGGTGCCGATGGGCTTGTCTGAACATAATCCGTACGGTACTGCGGGTCACTGGCACGAAGTGAAAGTGTTGCAAGGTTCGGATCGAAAGCACTGAATACTTCGCCGCCGACACCGAGACGACCTGATGACTTCGGATTATCTAGGACATCAAGCTTTTGCTCAAGCATTGCGTTGAAGCCCTGTGTTCCTTCGAGTTTGCGCTCTTTAATACGGAAACCTCCGCCTGTTTGTGAACCGAATGGTGTCATGCCGGCTTCGCCAAGTTGGAAGTTAAAACCAAGCACAAGATGTGTATTTTCCTGTATAAGAACACCGGCAAGAGAAACGTTACCCGGCAACCAGAAAGGATAACCGATGTAGTCATTGCCCATATATGCGCCGAAACCAAATCCTGACTTGAGCACCATATCACCACCCCATACAGCAGCATTGATCCTTGCATACTGGATATTGTCTTGCGGCGATTCTGTTGTTATGAGTGTATGCTCATAACCGGTACGGCTGTTGATCTTATTGTAAAGATCCTCGCCGAGGTACTTTTTAATGGTTGGTGTTCCATATACACCAACAGACTCAATGACGATACGAAGCAGTTCTACATCTGCATTGACATCTCCGTCTGTGATCGTTGCCGGTTTTTGTGTTACAAGGAGATCGGCATTTGTATTCGGAGAGATGTTCTTTCCGGCTTTACGAAGTGCAGAAATAACACGTGAGCGAATGCTGCGGTCAGTAATGATCCATTGAATAAGCTCACTTTGGCGAGCGGTATCAATTGATTCAATTGCTGAAAGAACGGTGCGAAGCGCTTTGTTCTCTTCCTGTGCCTGCTTGAGTTCATCGCCCCAGTTAACCTGTTGCGGCGTGCCACCCGGCTGCTGGGCAACTGCTGCCCCAAACGAAAGCAGGAGAGCTGATAGGACGAAAAATCTTCTTACCATGTTCATCTTCATAAGATCTAAATCTATGTTCTTTACAATGTTCTTCATTGGTATTCTTCCTTCCTCTTAGAAATAGAAACGTGGAGTGATCTGGAAGAAACCGTCCGGCTCCCACGGCTTTGGGTCACGTATGATCGGAGACGAATAACTCGTCTCGATACGTAAACGGTCGTTGATCAGCTCTATCCATCCGCTAAATGTAAACAGATGGTCGAATGCAGCGCCAACACCAAACTTTGCAGAGCGGTGATTGACATACTGAATATTCACGAGCGGATTGAACGGTACTGATACGCGGCGAAGATCCTGTGTCTTACCCTGTTGATCTGCTGTAAATGTCGGGTGAGGATTTCGCTGTGGATCAACATCATTCTTTGTCGGGATATATGACTGCTGAACATTATCGATACCAAATCCAACTGATACATTCAGGAAGCTATTGAGGTCAAGCTGTAAGATCGTTGGGATATAGATCTGCGCAATAAGCGATGTTCTATAGAAGGTCTTACCTGCAGCAAGTGTAACAGGTGTACCATCAAGTGCATAAATAGTAGTTTCTTCGCCGTTATAGATGATGCTCTTATTACTATCTGCGCCGCCCGGAACAAATGTAACGTTTAAGGCAACAGGTAGATTGAATGCGTTAAAGAAGTCTAACCCTGCAAAATATGCAGATACTGTTGCTCCCCATCCGCCAGATATATTACGCTTGTTCCATAAGAACTCGTCGTACTTTCCGAAATCTTCACCAAAGACAGAGACAGGATAGACAAGACCAAGCTTAAAGTTGCTTTCGGTACCGATCATGTTGCGCATGATAAGAGAGAAGTTACCCATACCTGATGTCCAGAAAGGCAAGCCGACTTCGGGGTTACCCAGCGCTAACTCAAATGCATAGTTACTGGTAGCATTCACACGGATATGCTCTACCGAAACATCGAATGTACGTTCATGACGTCCCATCTTTTCAAAGAGCGGTACATCTTCAGGGAGAGGACCACTACCTCCAAGCAAGATAGAATCAACAACAGCACCGGACGAGTCTTCAAGACCTATGGTCTGACCTGTTTCACCTGCGAACACATACTCTTGGAATTGCTCGTCGGCTGTAGGTAAACCATAAAGTGAGCGCTGTGCATCAAGAATTACTTTCTTAGAATAGAATCCCTCGAACATGCGGCTCATTGCATAGCGCATCTGTACATTCTTGATAAGCTGTGTTCCTGTCGGGATGATCTCGCCGGGTATTTCAACATTATCACCCTGAATCGTATTTACGTCGTCAAGGAGTGCTTTGTTCTTTCTGAAAAGCTTAATAACATTCTTTCCTTTAAAAGGATAGAGTAACAACTCTTGGGTATCCTCTTCCTCCTCACCACCACCAAGACCGCCTAAACCTCCGCCACCTTTTTTCTTTTTCCCCTTTTCAATAGGTCTTCCTTTTAAGAGGATATGAAATGGCTCAACTCTGTCATCAGAAGCTGGTGCAGCAAATATATAATATTCACTGATATTTACATCTGAGCGTTTCATGGAAAATGGCTCAAGCTCAAGCGCATCACGAAGTTTTGATTGCAGCTCCGGATCAACGAGTTTCCACTTGATAACATTGGTAAATGTATAGGATTCACCGTTATCTTCCATCGAAGAAAGTTGACGGTAGAGTCCATCATTCTTTTTCTGCAATGCTTTGACCGTATCAACTATCGGCTGTGCGACAACATCAGTCGAACAAAGCACCGCGCCTAAAACGAGGATGAAAAACGACTTATATGCAAATGACATGTATCTCTTCATAACAAAAATACTAATATACTTTTTGTACGGATGCAACACCTTAATTACAGTAATGACCGATTATTACCTCGGTTTTTTCTTGATCTTGACGGTCATCTGTGATGATGCGCCTGATACAGGATCTTTCAATGAGATCGTAACAGCCGTTCCGTTCTTCGGATCGATCTTCGACGGCCATTTTACAACATTCATCTCGAATTCAAATTTATTTGAAGGGTTGTTGGTCTTCCTTGCTTTTGGTCCAAAGACACCATTACCACCAATAACTTCGAGATCACCGGTTGC
>DATDEW010000027.1:0-3145 GCA_036522935.1 Kapaibacterium sp. (SeqCode) | reverse complement strand
GATGTACCCGTCAGGTGTGAGGATATCCGTGTTGAAGCGTATCGCCGCATCGAAGGTGTTCATCGTGAACGTATCAACAGTTGGCTGAATGAATATCGGAATGCGAAGCTCCTGACCTGCACTGACTGATGCGATAGCAGGTATATACGGTGTCGGCGCCTGCGAACCCTTGCCGATGATCGTCAGGATGGTATCTATCGAGCGACTATTATTTCGTGCGCGCACATGAAGTTTTCCATAGATAATAGTATCATTGTTGCTTTGGAAGGACAGCGGCACATCAGCATAATATGGATCACTTATCGTGAACTTGTTGATCGTATCAATAGAGAATCCGGTATTATCTTCAAAGAAAAGCGAATCTATAAACAGTTTTGAGCAAATCGTGTCAGTGTAGTAGTTGGTAAGACGTATCGTTGCTCTGTCGGGTTGGCAATTTGTTGACGTCAGGAAAAGTGTGTCGGGAGTGATGGTTAGAACAGGGAGATCGTTGTTGGTAAGAGTACTGTCACCGCCATCACTTGTTTTATAAATGTTGCCTTGCAGGTCGAATGCAAACACGATATTCCCATCGCATCCGGCAAGACAGAACCTGGAATCTTCTTCATGCTCCGGTCCATTCACGAACTTCCAGCTTGCGCCTAGATCATCAGAGCGGAATAGCCCGGGCATGTTTGATTGGTCTTGTACTTGAATATAAAGTACATTCCCGCGACCGTCAATATGACCTGTCATATCAACATTATCTGGAAATGTAAAAACACTTCGCCACGAGAAACCACCGTCATCCGAACGCATGATGTCACGGTTGGAGCCGTTATCTCCCTCAGGCGCGAGAAAGAATGTTGTTGTATTTTTTAATCCATAGACGCTCCAGGCTTCGATGAAGTCCCATGAGCGTTGCCATGTCAAGCCACCATCTTGCGTGAAGAAGCATCTATTGCCGTTTGGCTGCGGGTTGTTTGGCCCCATTGTAACGACGCCGTGCAGGTCATCAGTGAAATAGATACCATTGGATTTCTGATTATCAATATTTGGTCCGGGTACAAAATCATCACGAGTAAACGTCTGCTGCCATGATGCACCATCATTTACGGAGATCCCTCCGATACCATACCATGCCGTTGCGATGAGTGCTTTTGATGTTGCCCAGATGCACATATATGCTTCATCACCCGTGTTGAATGCAGAGGTTATATCCTGCCATGAGATACCACCATCGATCGATTTCCAAAGTGTTGTAGTAGGGAAGTTTGGTGAACGGATACTTGCATACCCGGTATTCGCATCAACGAAATGAATAGATGTTGGGTATCCGTTATTGTTAAAGGGCGTGCTCGTGATGTTCCATGTCGTGCCGCCATCGGTTGTCCGAAGGATAACGGGGAGGTCGTTCTGCTTGCCGCCGCCGACAACACCCGTCATATCATCGAAAAAATATCCGCACCAGAAGGGTATCTGCCTGTTGCCGAGGTTCGGGTCGGTCTGCGAACGGTAGACAACATCCCACTTGGCACTCGCAGAGAACGCCATGCAAAGAGCAATGAGGAGGAAGGTAGTGCGTATCATCAACTATCTATAAAGTGATTCATTATCAACATGACACGCACGGGGAGAGTTTTGTGAAATAAAAATGGGCACATACGACGTGCCCATTTGAATATGTGTATGAAAATATTAAAATATCGTCATCACCTTCGACTGGCGATAGAGTCCTGTTGAGTTCTCGACCGAAAGTTGGAAGAGGTAGTTACCGCTTGCGAGTTTGTTGCTCTGTAGAAGTAGCCATTCATGCGAATGTTCCCCGGCAAGTAGACTTGCGTCAATAAGCGATGCAACCTGTTTGCCGTTCATGTCATAGATACTAAGACGAACATTCGAGTTACGAAGCAGTGTGAAGCGGATGGTCGTCTTGTCAGTAACAGGATTCGGGAAGTTCTGCTCAAGCGTGAACTGCCCACCAGTGAGCGCTGTGTCCTCTTTCGTAGAGTTCTGCGGCGCATTGATACCGATAGTGTATCCGCCATCCCAGCGCTGCTCGGCAGTGTTGAAAGTAGTAGCAAGCATCAGATATTGCGGCGCGGCATTATGAAATACGCCGTCACTTGCATTCGATGTGTCTTTCTGTCCATGATCGACATAGAGCGGGGTAGTATAAACGGTCGATGAATCTTCTTCAGAAAAGGCGAATTGACTTGTTACATACGTCATCGAAGTAAGACGCGCTTTGAAATGGATATGGGTCGTGCGCCCGGGATACCAACCCGGATAGATCGTATCAAAAACGACCTGCCCGTTCGCATCGGTCATTTGTGTTCCGCGTAGGAAGTCCTGTCCGGAGGTATTAAGTCCGCCGAGCTGTCCCGGATATCCTGAATAGACACCGTCTTTATCACAATGCCAAATATCAACGAGGACATTCGGGACGGGATTGCAGTTGATATCAACAACACTTATGGTCAGATGTAGAGGCACGCCCGTTTTTGCAGTGCCTGTCTTAGAATCGGTAACGACGCTCTGTCGCATCTGCTCGGCATCGAAGTAATAAGGTCCTTCGGTCGAGCTAGGCGTAAGCCAGCAATCAGCAAGTGCATTGCGGGTGGTATCGGCGAGCGCAGTTACTTTCGGCATCGGCAGAACCGCCCCAACGCCAACAAGCCCCACCGTCTTCAAAAATTGCTTCCTATTCATGGTAGTAGATGTTTGTGTATAGATATATTGACACAGAAATCGGAGATTTGATTCACACAGTAGGTCAATCGTCCCCGATTGACGCCCCATCAGGAAATGGATTGTTTTTTTAAGCAAGTTTGTAGTAATAGATATGAATGAGATAATCTTTTTAGTTGAGGACGCTATCGAGGGCGGATTTACAGCCCGTGCGCTAGGTGTATCCATCTTCACTCAGGCGGAAACGAACGACGAACTACGTGCCAATATCCGCGAAGCTGTTGAGTGTTTTTATGGTGATGATACAGCACCAAAAATTATTAGGCTTCATTATGTACGAGAAGAAGTACTCCCTGCATGAAAACGCCTCGTGATCTTTCGGGAAAAGAACTCGTTCGTGCTCTCCAACGTATCGGTTACCTAGAGGTAAGACAAAAGGGAAGTCATGTATATCTGACAACTACACGCAACGGCG
>DATDEW010000026.1:0-12094 GCA_036522935.1 Kapaibacterium sp. (SeqCode) | reverse complement strand
ATTTTTTGTGAGATATTTTATCTGAACGGATACATTATCTTGCGCTGGATTTGGAGAGATACTTTGTATTTCAAAATCTCTTAGAGCTGATCTATCATTTGAAGACGGTTGGTTATGCACAGTCTGCTTGATAGCAGCTACTCCGCATGAGTTGTTCTCATTAAAGCGTTTTGCCTTTACGCTTGACACATACATATGAGAATATGGTGCATTGTCGGGTCCCCATTGATTTGTAACAAGTACATTCATTGGATGTTCAGGCACAAATCTTGTAGTTCTTCCAACTTCAACTTTATTGTTTCCATTTGCATCGCCTAAGAGAAAACGAACCTCACCAGGCAACCACTCATATGAATAGGTGTGGAAATTGGCTGAGAAACTTGAATTTGTTGTGTTATATGGTATTTGAGTAAAATTGACTAAAAAATATCTTGATCCCATCAGATCATACCTTGTATTGCCATAGGCAATAGTATGAGATGCATATTGCAATTTTGCAACCGTACCGGCACCGTACTGATAGACTTCGTCTTCACCTTCACTCCACGGTGTTGATGGGTCCCAATTTTCTGCAAACCAGTAACCATTGCAATCGGCGGCATCGATCTCATCACTCCCTGCAAAATCATCTCCAGTTGATGATCCATCATCAATATTATGGTAAGACCAAATTGCCGGGGCATGAGGCCTTACGGAAGGGAATTTAGCTGTAACCTCAACTGCTGCACATAGGAGACTACACAAGGGTGTGTTTACATTATGCTCGATCCTGCCAGTTGTGATTCCGGCGAGGGATCTGGTAGCCGATCTATTACTTGTACTACAAGTTAGCGAATTTGGGGTATATATTAGATCTAACGCTTTATCATTCGTTTCGGGTATAGTAGCATTCAGTACTACGTTGTTGACTGGGTCAGAATTATAATCTCCGGTTTCCGGTCTTTTAGGATGGCATATGTCCATTACTTCAAATTTAGAATTTGAGTTAGGATTTAAATCAGTGGCAATGGTAGTTGAACTTAGTGTAAAATCAGCATTTATTGCTGGAGCATTTTCCCAAAGGTCACTACAGTTGCTAAATCTATCACCCGTGTAACCGTGAAAGTAGGCATTGTCAGGGATATTATGCCATAATTGAGCAGTACCCACAGATGTCCCCGAAATAGCGGTTCCATCACCAAATTTGTCTCTTATCAAGAAGTGATCTTTTTCACTTTGATTTAGCGATCCATCAGTATTATATATAAGATGTATCCTGAATTGAGCGCTAGATAGACTGCCGGCCAGATCAGAGTTGCCACTAATATCTCTTAAGAGAACAGTTGCGCCTTCAGGAAAGTGATGATTAGGGCATGTAATTTTAACAAGATCAGAGTTGCTGCTGCCATCAATGTGTGTTATTGTATGTGGAGAAATATTATGTGCAGCGGCTCCCGGATTGTATGAGACTCTGAACCCATCACTAAGTACAATAAACGAATCGGCTCTAAAAATTACAGCTCCACTATTTGGATTTTCCGGGTACCGTGGCCAAGCACTAAGATTCGTTAAGTCAGCATCTCCATCGGCTTCCCAGCAATCACCATTGTTACCACAGGGATTTTGATGGCCATCACATATGAAAAAACCTTTATACCAACTTAGATCTTTATTTGCGTTGTTTAATTTATAGTCGTCATGTGATGAATACCACACGGAAGTACCCCCATCGTTATACGAATCGAGTCCATGCTGAGGAAATCCGTTAGAACCAAGATTATATCCTGCATGTATAATTTTTGCATGCCAATAATTTATTTGGTCACCCTTAAAACTTAGCCACTGATGTAGATAAATTTCGGCATCTTTTTTTTCATGGAAAGCTGATTTTCCTATGTAAGTATGAGATGTGCCGGATTGATCGATTATCGTCTGTGCAACAGAGTATTGCTCTGCGATGACAGAAAATCCGAAAATCAACAGACAAAGTATGATCCTTCTTCTTATGAACATCTCTTGTAATTAATTACTATCCAAGCTAGTATTATTTTTTTGTTCAAGCTGTGTAACCCTATTCTTAAGAATTTCATTTTCTTTATTGAGATGTATCACATAGAGAGTTAGCTCTTCTATTTTTTGTAAAAATTTTCCCTGCATATCACCGATAGCAATGCCGTTCTTTTCTACCTCTTCAGATGTTGGAATTCCTGGTAAATGCCCAATTGACCGTATTTCGATTTCCAACTCATCAATTGGAGGTAAATAGTAGTCAGGACTGAATACGAAATCTGCCCATGTAGTAGCCCTTGCATCAATAACAAGCTCCGACGCGAGTACCGAGCCTTTTACAGCAAGCATATATGAGCCTGAAGGTTGGAATGGTGGATGCACACCTGTCGCAAGACGGTCTGTGCCTATAAAAACTTTATTCTTGATATATACCAAACTTGGCAGCTCAGGATGATCTGAAGTAGTTATCTTCATTAGAGTCCCATCGACAGAATTAGATACCCCGGCATCGTCACCTCCTAAATAGAAGGTATTACGGGGATCGTTTGGAATTAATCCTCCTGCCGGATAGGGGTTAGGGCTGGTAGTAACATTCTTGCCATAAGAGTTGAGAGAGATACGACCATCAGGACTAAAGAAAACTGATTCTGAGGCACCTTGCTTACTCCTAATATGTGTCCCAACTGTCGCTCCTGGTACACGATTATATGTTAACTCTTTTAAACCAAGTTTGCTGTCATCGCCATTGCTATTAATTCCGAAATCCTGACCAACGGAAAAGTGGGCAAGAGGTGTAGTGGTTCTTACACCTACATTGCCATTGTTCAAGATAGTCATTCTTTCTGTTTCTATAGATGTCTCCGGATGGCTTGTCGCAAAGCGAATAGCGGATTGATTATTTTGAGTTAACAAAACTAAATCTTTTGCGCGACATCCGGCTCGTAAAAGTAGGTCGCCAACTGTTGCACATGTTGAATTGATGTTCGTATCTTGGACGAGAGCTAACTGACCGAACGTAAGATCGGGTAAAATCCCATAGGACAGCCGAATGCCCGGTCCACCTTGGAAGGGCAGGTTTTGTTGTCCTACTGTTTTTTGGTGGATATGAATAGCATCAAGTGGAGCAGTTTCCAACGGAGATGGAAGTCCAAGAGTAATGACTTCAAACGGAGTGATAGTCCCCGAATGCATAGGGTTTGGCCCACATTCTTGAGCATACACTCCATGCTTAGCGCCTAAAACTATTATCAGAATAGCTATGAATATAATTCTTTTCATATTTAGTTATCGCTAGGGTTGAGTTCTAAGACTGAGTAATTGTTGTCACTAAAATACGACAAAGTTCTAGTATAAAATCGCCTTGGTGCTATTTTATTGTGTTCGGATGAAGACTCTAACTAAAGAGGGAGGAACTTGAACACTGAATGATGTCACATAGACAACAGCAAGCTACAGAGTTCTTGACTACCACATACTAACATATACGACCGACATTTGCTTTAACTCTTCGCCTGTGTAATATCCAGCATCCTCTGCAAAGCAACTCTTGCCCACTTTGTATCATCTTCACCGACTTTGATCTGATTACGGATTATACCTTTATCAATATCTTCGAGGATGCCGAGTAATGCTTCGGGTGAGATGCGGTACATTGTCGCGCATTCACATGCATACGGCGCAAGTGTAGTGACGAACTTATCGGGATTGGTTTTCTTAAGACGGTTGACAAGATGATGCTCTGTACCGATTGCCCATGATGAACCCGGTTCTGCGGCATCAACTGTCTTGCAAATGTATGCAGTCGAACCGACAAGGTCTGCTTTCTCGACAACCTCAAACATACATTCAGGATGTACGATAACTTTGATGCCCGGATAAAGCGCGCGCATGATATCAGGATGTGATGGCTGGAAGTGCTGATGCACAGAGCAGTGTCCGCGCCACAAGATTATCTTTGCTTTTGCGATCTGCTCTTTTGTAAGTCCGCCTGTTCCGCCTTTTGTCTGATCGAAGAGGACGATCTGGTCGAGCGGTATACCCATTTGGAAGAACGCAGTGTTACGACCTAAATGCTGGTCAGGGAAAAAGAGTATCTTTTCAAAGCCTTGTTCAAATCCCCATTCAAAGACAGACTTGTTGTTCGAGCTTGTCGAGACCGCACCGCCATTCTCGCCGCAGAATGCTTTTATCGCAGCGCTGGAGTTCATGTAGGTGATGGGGCAGATCTTTTTTGTATCGGTTATTTCGCCAAGCGCATCCCAGCTATCAAGCACTTGGTCTATGCGCGCCATATCGCTCATCGAGCATCCTGCTTTCAGGTCGGGCAGGATAACTTTTTGATTTTCACCCGAAAGAACATCAGCTGTTTCAGCCATGAAGTGTACGCCGCAGAAGATGATGAACTCGCGGTCGGATAAATTTGCCGCATACCGCGCAAGCTCGAATGAATCACCTGTTTTATCGGCGAATTGAATAATGTCATCACGTTGATAGTGATGACCTAAGATGACTACCTTATCATGGAGTTTTGCTTTAAGCTCATGTATGCGGGCAACAACTTCCTGCGATGTTGTTTCGCTTGTGAGGAATTCTTCAACAGTTGTAGAAGAAAGCTCCGGTGATATGATGATCGGTAATTCGGTAATTTGCATATTATTCAATTTCGAATGGCAACTTCACAAGGGTTGCTTCTGCATTTCCTATTTTTACTGAAGCATTCGGATTCGCGTACGCAGTTTTGATAAATGCTAACCCTACTTGCTTGCCAAGCGAGGGAGAATACGCAGCACTTGATACAGCTCCTATCTCTGCGCCTCCGGCATCAGATACATGTGTATCGGCTGAAAGTATTTCGCCGTTCGAAAGTACAACGCCCATTAAGTGACGCTGTACTTTATCGTACGTATCAAGGCGTGCGATAACTTCTTGTCCGATATAACAACCTTTTGTCCAGCTAATTGCCTGGACGAGAGTAGTCTCAAGCGGATTATGTTTTTCGTTGAGTTCGTTTGGGGCGATCGGTATGCCCGCCTCGATGCGAAGCACTTCATATACGTCACTATCAATTTCCGCTCCACCAACTTCTTCTATCTCGCCGATGAGAAAACTCTTTACTTTTTCCTTATCGTTCACACTTGTGAATATCGCAAATCCACTTTCAATGATGCGTTGTGTTTTTTGGAGTGTTACAGAAATACCGGCAAGTTCTAATTCTATCGAATGAAAGTTCTCAAGTGAGATGAGGTCTTTTCCTGTAATAGCTTGAAGCACTGAAAGTGCTTGCGGGCCGAAGACGAGAAAATGTGCGATCTCATCTGTCTTCTTCACAAACCGTGCATCTTCCATTATCACGAATTTATCAAGCCAAGCGATGACCTGCTCCTCATGCCCACCGCTTGTGACAAGAAGCGCAGAATTTCCTCGTGAAAGTACGATAAGATAATCTATGATGCGCCCCTTCTCATTTGTCAGGACTGTCTGCGAGCCAACACCCGGCTTGCCGATAAGCGGCAGCAGGTCATTGGTGCTCATGCGGTGCAAGAGGTCAAGCGCATCGGGTCCGAGCGCATCCACTCGCCCATACGACGCCGAGGCATCGAAGAGGGCAATCGTAGAATGTGCTTTGTTATAGGTATCTATATTCATTACCTGTTAAACGATAAAAACAGGGGTTAGGATTCAGAGGGTGTCTATTTGGTGCTGAACCCCTGAACCTCGGACTACGTTGCTAAACCCAATGAAATTCGTCATTATCGGCACGGCGTACCCGCTTCGCGGCGGGATCGCGCATTATGTTTCACTTCTCTACCGCTCGCTCGTCGCGCGTGGGCATGAAGTGAAGGTCATTACATTCTCGCGGCAATATCCAAAGATCCTTTTTCCAGGGAAGTCACAGGATGAAAAAGGGGACGCTGGCATTCCGATAGAATCGATACAAGTAATTGACTCGATAAATCCTCTCACATGGGGCAAAGCAGGAAAGCTTGCGGCAGAGTTCGAACCCGATGGTGTCATCTTCAAGTTCTGGCTTCCGTTCTTTGCTCCGGCATATGGTATGATCGCTCGTACGATAAAGAAGGTAATGAGAAAGAAAGGCAAGAAGACGAATATCATCTTCATAGCCGATAATGTCATTCCGCATGAGAAACGTCCGGGTGACCGAGCATTCACGAACTATGCATTCAAAGCAGTTGATAATTTCATTGTGCAATCAAGCGCTGTAGAGCGTGACCTTAAGATCGTAAAACCCGATGCAAAGTTTGTGCGGCTTGAGCATCCTGTCTATGAGATATTCGGCAAGACACTTCCGATGAATAATGTCCGTGCAAAGCTAGGCATTGCTGATGATGCACAAGTGTTGCTCTTCTTCGGTTTTATTCGTAAATACAAAGGGCTTGATATCATACTCCGCGCAATGCCGGAGCTTATTAAAAAGTATCCGAAGCTTGTTTTAGTTGTCGCCGGAGAAAGTTATAGCGGCGAAGATGATTTCCGCGCACTCATTAAAGAGCTTGCAATACCTGATGCAAATCTAAAGCTCTTCACTGACTATATCCCGAACGATGATGTGCCACTTTATTTCAGCGCAGCGAACGTAGCAGTTCTACCATACCGAAGCGCAACACAGTCAGGTATTGTACAGATAGCATATAACTTTGACCTTCCTGTTATTGCAACTGATGTCGGCGGGTTAGCGGAGATAGTGATCGATGGTGTATGTGGTCTAATAGCCCCGCAACCAAAGCCAGAAGCTATTGCGAAAGAAATAGTAAATTACTTTGACAATGATCTGGAGGCAAAGTTGCGTAATGGGGTACGCGAAGAAAAGAAGAAATATTCATGGGAGAGTTTTGCAATAGGGGTCGAGGAGATAGTCAACTCTCAAACACGAAGCCAACAATAATCATGTGGTGGTTTTACGCCGAGCACAGAAAACGGTAATTCGGGTTTGCCGGATCTGAGTATATATGTAATGGCATTTATATTTTTTCTATAGAATCGTTTAATAATGCGAATTGCACTTCCAAGCGATCTGAAACGGATGCTCATTTCTCCTTGTACTGGTAGTGCTTCGTAAGTAAATCCTTCGTCTATAAACCAACCGAGATCGTTCTTGTTAGGCCATATAATTATTATCATCCCGCCCGGACGGGTAACTCGTTTTAGTTCTTTCAATCCCGGTTTTCCGCCTTGCTCGGGCTTTGAGGTGAATGCCGAACATGCTATCGTTGTATCTACGCTGTTTCTTTTTAAGGGCAGATCAATGAACTCACCTTGCTTAGGGTGTACCCATTGAGTTAGTCCTTCTCTATCAATTTTCTCTTTGAGGATATGAAGTAGTCCTTTCGAGCGTTCAATCGCATAAATTCGTTTAGGGTTGTGGCGTAAGCATTCTATCGATGCACGTCCGCTCCCTGCACCGACGTCAAGAACGATCTTGTCTTGTATGTACCGGTGAATATTCTCAAATATTCCCGGGTGAATTTTCTCTCCTTCAGTTAGCTCTTCGTAGAGTTCAGGTGTCTTCCAATAAGTTAGCTCCCAAAACAGTGCGGAGAGTATCTGCCTGCGGCTGGCTACTATATCTTGTTCGGATATAGGTGCTGCCAAGGATCCTGAAAAGATGCTGCGTTCTGATCTAGTTAGAACAGAAGTTATTCGTTGGATAAGTTGAGCATCTGTATCATGTAGTGCTTTGCCCAAAAGGTTTGGGGTGAGTGCAAAACTTTTGTCATTGATGAGGGCTCGTATCGTATCACTATCAAAGATCAATAAGTCATCTATTACAAACGGATCGTTTGTAGACGCTGTATTGGTATGATCTTTTTCTGTTTCTGACATCTGACTCATGACTTAATGAGCAATATAATCAACTCCATGCGAATTTTGGTTTAACAAATCTGCTTCTGGTACTGTATAATAGTAATATACTACCTCCATACTATGGGCATATTAGAAGACATATACAAAAACATAGACCCCGACCTATCCGAGAATGATCTCGCGAAGAAGTCCGAAGCGTTTATCTCATACCTTAAAAAAAAGAACGATATCCTTTTTCTCACGACGAGTAACCGTTACGTAGAACACAAATGGGATATACCAAAAAGTACGCAGTTCGCACGCTTAGTGAAGAAGCATCTGCCACAAAAGAATATCCGCATCATTGATGTTGCTCCGCTCAAGATATATACCTGTGAAGGGAACATCAGTGCGTCGAAGGGAAACAGATGTGGTATCGAAGATGCTCTCCTAAAGAACAAAACAAAAAACCCTACGGGGTACCATCGGTGCTGGGCATCGGTCAATAATAAGGATGACGAGTTGTATAAAATATCTCGTGCACTCTTTGAGTCAAAGGTTGTCATCTTTTTTGGTTCGGTAAGGTGGGGACAGGTTGGTAGTGTCTATCAGCGACTCTTCGAGAGGCTCAGTTGGATCGAGAACAGATTTACCACACTTGGTGAAAAGCCGATCAAAGAGATATCAAAGTGTGAGGCTGGGATAGTACTTTTTGGACATAACTGGAATGGCAAACAAGTTCTTGAAACGCAAAAACAGAATTACAAGTGGTTCGGATTTAAAACACCCGACGAGCTGAGCTTCAACTGGCAGTTTACTTCTGATCCTGAAGAAGAGTCACAAGAGTCCTATCAGGTGGCTGTTTCAGAATTTAACGGGCTGGTAAAGATCACATTGCCCCTGAAGAAATAGCGAAATATTCACGGCAGACTTTTGTTAGGAGAGCCGAAGGAATAATCAATGCCAAAGCTATCAGCACATAGTCAATCAAAAGTTGATTTGCTCGCCACACGTGGGGATATGAACCCCTATGAGCAATATTATTTTGGATACCAATACGGACTCGGACATGAATTTCTCGTCCCGTATCTCAAAGGTAAGGGCGTACGGTTTAACGGCGCACGGATCGCAGAGATCGGCTGCGGTGAGGGCGGGGTGCTTGCATCATTCGCAGAGGAAGGGGCGATCGAGACGCTTGGAATTGACATTCGCCAATCAGCAATCGATTCCGCAGCGAAGGCATTTGATACTGTCGGGCTTAAAGGCGAGTTTGCAATTCACGACATTACGAACCAAGCAGTACCGGATAAATGGCGTGAGCACTTCGATTTTGTCACACTTCGTGATGTTATCGAGCATCTCCACGAAACAGAAAAAAGTCTGCGCAATGTGATGGAGTTCATGAAGCCGGGTGCATGGCTTTATATTGTTTTTCCTCCGTACTACTCACCGTACGGTGCACATCAGCATTTGCTTGATAACACGATGGGCAAGATACCATATATTCATGCAATGCCTGACGCTCTCTTTACAAAAGCATACAAAGGCGCGCGGCTTCAGATCGATGTTGATGAAGTATCGAGTTTACGCGAAATACGCTTAACCATTGACAAATTTCGTAGGGCAGCCAAAGATGCCCAACTTGAGGTCGTTTCGGAAGAACTCTACCTGCTTCGTCCTGTTTTCAAGATGAAGTTCGGATTACCAGCGATCAAGGCAAACTTCTTGAAAGCTATTCCGGGTGTTCGCGAACTCTTCGCTCTCGAAGCATCATATTTACTGCGTAAACCTTTGAAGTAGTTGTTGTCGCGTTTTGTTCTATATGTGTTATCCTCCTTTCTCGTTGCACTCACTACTACCAGTGGTGCTTACGGGCAGATAAACTTGTATGAGAATCTCATTGACCCGACTGCCATTTGCCGGATCGATGACCTAAATCCGCTTCGATACGAAATACGCCAAGGAGTAAAGCAAGAGCGTGACTCCGAAGGATTCATGACAATGTTCGAACGTGAAGGTGCGGGCGTTATCACTCACATTTGGGCGACAGTTGATAAAGACGATACGTTATCCATTACATCAATGTGGAGTCTGTACGTTGATGGTAAACTCATATTGCGAGCACCGGTCAAAGAATTTTTTAGTAGTAAGAATGGGTTGATGCGGCCACCTCTGGATACTCTGTATCCTTTTTCATTTGTGTGTGATGTTCAGATACCATTCAAAAAAAGTATTCGCTTCTCAAGCAATCCTATTGGTAATCCAGCTTCATCATATTATACAATAGCATGGAAACCTATCGCTGACTCCTCATTGCTTTCCTCATCGTTCTCACTTGAGGGTGATAGTGCGCTCGTACATCAGCAGAAAGCCGGTGAATCAATATATTACAAGGGAAAGCCGGAATGGGGTGATATAGAACCGGACATCATCGGAACAACGAAGAATCTTCCTGTAGCAAAAGAAGTGGCAATATTTGACACAGTAAGTAGTGGTTTTATATCATCATTACAGCTTCGTGCAATGACGGAGCAGTCTGTTTCTTTCGATTCTGTCCGCTTGCGAATATACTGGGATGATAGTCCGTATCCGAGTGTCGATGTACCTGTCTCGGATTTCTTTATGGATGGGATACGAAACTCAAAGGTAAGGTCATTTTATATACACTCTGCACCCGGATTTGGGTACGAGACATACTTCCCGATGCCGTTCCGTATTCGGGCGAGGGTAACGATCACAAATGTAACACACCGATCATTTCCGATCTTAGCATTTGTTCAGTATGTTCCTAAACAAATAGAAAAGAGTACATACGGATATTTTCATACACACTTTAACGAGTCAGATCCAATTCCCTTTGGTGTATTACATCCGGTACTCCATGACAAAGGGCGTGGAAAGCTAGTAGGCGTTGCACATTCTATCCCGAAGATCCATCATCCATCTGTGATCGAGGGTGATCCGATCATTTCGATCGATTCAAATACAGATCATTTCATACGGTACACAGGAGGAGAAGATTACTACAATGGAGGATGGTGGTTTTTCTTTCAGGAGTATAACACTCCATTTGCTGGGCACTACAACAGATTCCAGTCATACTACCGTCTTCATGTTCTCGACCCGTTAGATTTCTCCACTTCGATCGACTTCAATATGCAACATGGGGTGAAGACAGATGTTGAGGAGCATGTGCGAACGGTTGCATACTATTATAAAGAATGGACTCCTTTCTGGTGTGATAGAGATACTATCCGAAGCGGAGAAGAATGGCATGTAGGTGGTGCGGGGTATGCACCCGACGAAATAATTAACATCTCACTTGGAAATACTATCATCAAAGAGCTGCGTGCGAATGGACAAGGGAAGTTCGATGTATCATTCCTCATTCCTTTCTCGATCGAACCAGGTATTACATATTTATCGGTGAACGATATTCGACGACCGAAGCATATCAATGTATTGGCATCACCGCTCGTATTCCCGGTAGCGGATCACCACCCGATACAACTTCACTTCGGTGACTCATTGCTTGTAAGAGGAAAGGGCTTTATTACCGGGGAGAAGATTCGTATATACCTTGATAGTATCCTTATTTCCTTGGTAGATACCATTATTGTGAGAGATGACCATTCGTTTGAGGCATTCGTCCGTATCCCGTATATTGCCGATAGAAGTTACAGACTCTCCGCCGTCGCCGATCTTTCAGGTCAGGTTGTTTCAAACGAACGGGTATATATTATACGAGACCTTGATTTTGAGTTTGAAAAATTGGTTGATGAGGCAACATGGCATAGAGGTTGGCTCTATAAAGAAAATCTTACCTATCGTTGGTATGACTATTGGAGCAAGCAAGGGGTAGCCCGCTTTGAAGCTGATTCAATAGGCGACACATGTTCATTCCGGTTCTATGTCCCTGCCAGTGACACATTTGATGTGAAGTTTCTTTCTACGGTCGGCACTGAATTTGGGAATTATACATACGCTCTCGACGGAAATGCTATGGGGTCGTATTCCGGATATGAACTGCCCTTAGAGTTTTGGATCAATGTGTTTCCGTCTGATACAATGAAGCTCGGCGAACATTACCTCTCATCGGGATGGCATACATTTTCATTGCAGTGTACGGGCAAACATGACAGTGCTACCAAGTATTGGTGTAGTCCCGATGCTCTAAAACTCCGACCGACAACGATACTTCCGTTATCACCGGGTACAATAATTGATACAAATACTACAACGGTTAAAGAGGCAGATCAACTCACATTTTCATCTTACATCTATCCAAATCCAGCAACTACAA
>DATDEW010000025.1:0-3175 GCA_036522935.1 Kapaibacterium sp. (SeqCode) | reverse complement strand
GATACGATAGTATCATCACTTGATTTCCAGCTTCCGCACTTAGAGAAGAATACGAAGTATTATTGGCGAGTATGCGGAGTGAACACCGAAGGCGAGAGCCGCTGGTCTGATGTCTGGAGTTTTACAACGGGGACGAGCGCGGATGTACATGCTTCGAATGAGGACGTATCCTTCTCTTGCTACCCGAACCCCACGTCGAGCGAGATGACGATCACGAGCCCGTCACCCTCTTCTTTCACGATAAGTAATGCCGCAGGTCAGGAGATACGAAAGGGGCTGACAATGGCCGGCCAGACGAGAATAGACGTATCAGCCCTCCCTTCAGGTGTGTACTTTGTCAGAGTAACCGGCGAAAAACAGGCGAAAATGATTCAAATTCTGCGATAAGGACATAAACATAAAAATAATTACGCTTTTTTTATATATTTTGTCCTAAAATTTCGTATATTTGTATGCGGAAGTTCGGGAATGTTGATAGTTCAATAGTCGATAGTTTGATAGTTGGAGACTTCCTTAGTGAACCTTCGTGTATCCTTTGTGCCTTTGTGTTTAATTCTTTCCTGTAGTGACGGACTAAAGCATTCACTGAGCAAAGCGAATGTGTCTGTCCCACTATCCACCCTGTAACCTACCACCTAAAACCTACAACCTTCCCCGACAAATGTGTAAATTTACAGCACCCCACGAAACCCGAACCACGATTCACGAACCCCGACCTCACTGCGGTGCACAATTAGTCCACAATAAAATCAACGAGTTACAAGGAGTTTTTGTGTAAATTATTTGCTGCCAAATAAGCGCTTTGAGAGGTCGGTCTCGAGGAGTCCGTCAGGGTCGAGAGATGACTTGAGCTTCTTCAATTTTGCTATTACTTCTTCGCCAAGATAGGAGAGATCTTCCGAGCGGAGCGTTGCATCTTTTGCAAAGTAGAACCTTCCGCCGCCGGCGAGGACGATGTCATTGAGTTTATGGCAGAGTTTCCAAAGCCGCTCCCTGTTCTTCTTCGTCACTTTGAAATCCAATGCCAACGAGTAGCCATCAACTGCATGGCTAATGAGAAATTTATCAGGGCGATGCCTCTTAAAAACAGCGAGGTAGGGTACAAGACCCTCTGCTTGGCAAAGTTCGAATTGTTTGCGATAGACTTCTTCTGCTGTTTCCTTCGGGATGAATGATTGGTATTGAATGAGTCCACCTTTACCATAAGACTTCTTCCAGCCCGGCACATAATCAAGCAGGAATGCGAACGCCGCATGAGATTGCTTATAGCTCTTTGGGAGGAATGGTATCTTCGAGCTGAACATCTTCGACCAATTCGTCACTTTCATCCCAACGTTATTGACGAACGGCTTCATCACGATCCACATTGCCGACTTCGGGAAAAAGCCAAGTATCATATCAGGAAGCATCTGATTCTCGACGCGAAGCGTCTGTGCCACGCGGCTATCTTCGCCATCTTTTAAGTAATTCGCCTGATGCACAACGGCTCTGCCGAGCTGCTTACCCGATGCAAAAGCATCTACCCAGCCGACAAGGTAATCACTTTCTTCGATATGTTTATTGTATATTTCAAAAAGGTCGTGAAGATCATTTGCAACGAGTACTTTTATATCAAGCAGGCCTGAATAGACCTTCTTCATCTGCAAGGTGATGCTTGTAAAACATCCGAGCATCCCGAAGCTTGATATTGCACTGTAGAAGAGTTCAGGATCATCTTCTCTGGTTACCCTATGAAGCACTCCGTTGGGCGAGAGAAATTCAAAAGAGAGAACATGGTCACCGATGGGACCGGCATGAAAATTATTTTTTCCATGAATGTTCATTCCTAGACACCCTGCAAGCGTAGGGTACATCGTCCCAGGGACGACAGCAGGCCACCAGCCATCGGGGATGCAATACTTCCAGAGTTGTTCTATCGTTACTCCCGGCTCACAGGTTATGATGCCTGTTGAAGGATCCCAGTCGAGGATGCGGTTCATCCTTGTTATCTCAAGGACGATACTCTCCGCACCGATCGATGCATCACCATAACTTCTACCTGCACCGCGAAGCGTTACTTTTCTTCCTGTCTCTTTTGCAAGACGAAATACTTCTTTGATACCGTCGGGGGTTGTTGGACGAAAAACGTACCCGACGCTTTCAACAGCACCGCCCCAGCCGACGAGCCGCTCAAGATGATCTTGTGGGATAACGGACATCAGAAGTTCAGTCGGCGGAAGATAAATGACGGGATAAGATGTAAGATGATGGATACAATGCGAAACTTGCTCGGCACGTATTTTACAATGACGCCTTTTGCCGCCGCATCAACTATCTGTTTTGCAGTATCAGCGACCGGATATGCCGCAACGGCAGTGTTCAAACCTTTTATCATTGGCGTATCAATAACACCGGGCTTTATGGTCGTTACGTTCACGCCATACTGCGAGAGTCGATTGCGAAGAGATTCGAGATATGTCGAGAATGCAGCTTTGGAAGTATTATAGACAGGATTGCCGCGTCTGCCACGCTCACCGGCAATACTTGAGATGCCGACGATAGAACCGCCACCGACATTCTGAAAACGCATCGCCGCTTCATTGAGCCAGGCAATACCGCCGAGAACGTTGACTTCGATCATTGACCTGTCTTTGGCGAAGTTATACTCGTCAGCCTCAATCTTGGGCATTACACCTGAGCTATAGACGATAAGGTCAAGCCCGCCGAGGTCTTTGGTGATACGTTGGAACAACTCGGGAATCTCGGAATAGTTGGTCACATCATGGGTATACGTCAAACATCGAGACCCGGACCCCGAACCCCGAGACCCGATCTCCGCAGCAGTCGCTACCCGTTGTAATTCCTCTGTACGACGTCCTACAAGCGCCACAGAGACACCGCGTCGCGCCAACTCATAGGTCACTTCTTCGCCAATGCCGCTGGAAGCTCCAACGACAATAGCATATTTCCATTTTGTTTGCATTAAGGTTGAAAACAGCGATATCAGAAAACATGTTGCCGAGTTTTAGGCAATAAAAAAAGCCCGACATTTGCCGGGCTTTGAAATCCTAGAGGTTATATGACCCTTAGTTCAGATGTGCATTGAGCTTTTGAACTAATGTCTGCTTCGGATGAGCGCCGACGAGGTGATCGACGGGCTTACCGTTCTTGAAGATCATGAGCGTCGGGACGCTGC
>DATDEW010000024.1:0-2509 GCA_036522935.1 Kapaibacterium sp. (SeqCode) | reverse complement strand
TACCGGAAGTGAGTTTGAAGCCACGCATATCAACGATCATCTCATGTGCAACACGTCCGTGTGAACCCTTATAGAGGATCGGATAATGCTTTTCGAGACGCTCCTTAATGTAGTTTGCATTAAGTATTGCAAGCTTCGTAGCGTCGGTAAGTCCCTTACCCCCCATGAGTTTGATATATGCCCATGAGATAAGAAGGATGCTTGCACTGCCCCAAGGAGCAGCAGATACTGCATGGATACTTTTCTCATTCCCGATCGGTACAACGCTATGTCCGGGCAAGAACGGAGCAAGGTGTTCGGCTACGCCGATAGGTCCCATGCCGGGTCCGCCACCACCATGTGGAATACAGAAGGTTTTGTGAAGATTAAGATGGCATACATCTGCACCGATGTTCTTCGGACTTGTGATGCCAACCTGTGCATTCATGTTCGCGCCATCCATATAGACCTGACCGCCATGTGAATGGATAATATCACAGATATCAATAATGCCTTCCTCGAACACACCATGTGTTGATGGGTATGTTACCATCAAGCAGGAAAGATCATTCTTATGTTCTTCTGCTTTTGCTTTTAAGTCAGCAATATCAATGTTTCCTTTTTCATCGGTCTTTGTAACGACGACCTTCAAGCCAACCATGACTGCGCTTGCAGGATTCGTACCATGTGCAGATGCAGGGATGAGTACTACATTACGATGACCTTGTCCGATACTCTTTTGATAAGCTCTGATAACCAGAAGGCCTGCATATTCACCCTGTGCACCGGCATTTGGCTGCAACGACATAGCACTAAAACCTGTGATCTCGCAGAGATCAGCTTCAAGTTCAGAGAAGATACGCTGGTAACCCTTAGTCTGCTCGATTGGCGCGAACGGATGAAGATTTCCGAACTCGCTCCAAGTGACAGGTATCATTTCAGTCGTTGCATTCAACTTCATTGTGCATGAGCCAAGCGATATCATCGAGTGAGCAAGCGAAAGATCCTTGTTCTCTAAGAACTTGAGATAACGAAGCATCTCTGTCTCGGAGTGATGTGTGTTAAATACAGGATGCGTCAGATACTTGCTTGTACGGAGCAGTTCTTTCGGAAGTGCCGAATGTGAGTTACGAACTACTTCATCGATCTTGATAAGATCGACAGCTACTTTATTTGCTTCTGCAAAGACAGCAACGATCTTCTTTACATCTTCGAGCGATGTCGTTTCATCGAGCGAAATACCTATTGCATCTTCAAAGTAACGGAAGTTTATCTTCTGCTTCTGAGAATGCTCCATGATATGATGCAACTTCGTCTTTGCATCAATTTGTACTTTGATGGTATCAAAGTAGGAATCAGATGCAAGAGTATAATGCGCTTTCTTTAGCGACTCTGCAAGTATCACGGTCAGGTGATTGATACGATCAGCAACCTGACGAAGCACGTTGGGTCCGTGGTAGACTGCATACATTGCTGACATATTTGCAAGCAATGCTTGAGCCGTACAGATATTACTTGTAGCTTTATCTCGGCGGATGTGCTGTTCGCGGGTTTGGAGTGCCATGCGGAGTGCACGATTGCCGTATGAATCAATTGAAACGCCTATGATGCGACCCGGAAGCTGACGCTTAAATTCATCCTTTGTCGCAAAGAACGCCGCATGAGGTCCGCCATATCCCATCGGCACACCAAAACGCTGCGCAGAACCGAATACAACGTCCGCTCCCCACTCCCCCGGAGGCGTGAGTAGTAATAAAGCCATTAGGTCTGTTGCTACTGCTACAAGAGCTTTATGTTCATGGCAAACTTTTGTGAGTTCTGTATATGACTCAACAGAACCATTACCATCAGGATATTGGATGACGACACCAAAGATATCATCATTCCAATTCTTAAGAAGGTCATTGTGATCACCGACGAGTAAGTTGATCCCCAATGGCTCACAACGAGTCTTCAATACTTCTAAAGACTGCGGGAAAAGAGTGTGTGATGCAAAAAGAGTATTGCCTTTATGCCCTACTGCATGCATCAGGTGCATTGCTTCTGCAGCTGCAGTTGCTTCGTCGAGTAGTGAAGCATTTGCTATCTCCATTGCGGTCAAGTCCATGACCATGGTCTGGAAGTTCAGGAGTGATTCCAAACGCCCCTGTGCGATCTCTGCTTGGTACGGAGTGTATTGCGTGTACCAACCCGGATTTTCCATCAGGTTGCGTAAGATCACAGGCGGGGTTATTGTGCCATAATACCCGGTACCGATATATGACTTTGCAACGGTATTTTCAGAAGCGATATGACGAAGCGTATGGAGTAGGTCAAATTCCGAGACTCCATCTACGAGATCGAGCGGATCCTTAAGATGTATCGAAGGAGGAACGGTCTGATTGATGAGTTCATCAAGCGAGGGTGCCCCAATAACAGAGAGCATAAGCTGCTGTTCTTCTTGATTTGGTCCGATGTGGCGATCTTGGAATATATCAGGATGCTGGAGATTTTTCGTCATTATTTACCGGTCTAATTTCGTATAGACAAC
>DATDEW010000023.1:0-9907 GCA_036522935.1 Kapaibacterium sp. (SeqCode) | reverse complement strand
TATCGAACTACCTTTTCTCGAAGGAGGCGAAAGTTCGCGGCTGGGACCAGAAGCATATATCGCGTATGACCATCATGGCACTTCTTGGTGGCGTAGTCGGCTCCAAGCTCTTTTCCGTATTTGAAGACTGGGATAGCTTTATGCGTGACCCGATGGGGCAGCTCTTCTCGCCGTCAGGTCTCACATTCTACGGAGGCTTTATATTGGCAATGGTCATTATACTTCTGTATATACGCTCACAGAAGCTGCCACTAAAACAGATCGTTGATGTCTTAGCTCCGATAGTATTTCTTGCCTATGGTATCGGTCGTCTCGGTTGTCAGCTTGCAGGTGATGGGGATTACGGCATCCCGACAAAAGCAGCTTGGGGTATGAGCTATGCAAACGGTACAGTAAAACCAACCTATGCATTTGCAGAACACTTCGAGCGGTACCCCGAAGAAAAGATAGAATGGAAATATGATTCTCTCAAAGCGATACCTGCAGGTATCGACGATATGGGGCATAGGATAAATGAGTTTGATAAACAAACTCCATGTCATCCGACGCCGCTTTATGAATTCTTTTTTGCAGCCATTGCGTATCAATTCTTAAAAAGAAAACGCAAAGACTATCGCAGTATAGTCGGAAAGACATTTGCACTGACACTTGTCCTGATGGGTATCGAACGTTTACTCGTTGAGTTCTTACGTGTGAATACACTTTATGCAGGGCTTTCAATGGCGCAATGGATATCGATCGCATTGATGATAGGAGGCATATACCTTTTCTCGCAAAAACCGTTGAAGAAGACATAGAAATGGCAAAGGCGAAAGTAGAATTCATTACCAAGCAAGGCGGGTGCACGCTCTGCGATGAGATGTTCGTCGAGCTTGAATCAGCGCGCGATTATGTTGACTTCGATCTTGAAATACGAAAGATCGAGGAAGACGATGAACTCTACCGGCTCTACTGGGATAAGATACCTGTGCTTATTGTTAACGGGAAAGTCGCAGCCAAATACCGAACGACACGCGACGATATTATCAAAAAAGTGAACGCACGCAAACTATTCGGATTATTTTAGATGCTTATATTCCTAAAATTTATGCAAGGTATTGGGATCGCAACCACAGGCGTTGGGCTTGTTGCCGGTGTGATGCGTAACTCGATGGGTGAAGAGTATATGTATGCCGCTATCGGTATATTGATCTTCTACATCGCCCGGTACGTGGAGACACGGATGACTCCACAATAAGTGAGAACGCCGCTCTGCTTTCAGTTGTACGGGTAATGTGCAACGTTTGTATGAAACAGAGACGGCATGTCCCCGTCTCGAACTTTATTTTCACGAGAAAACGCAGACATTCCTGCCTGCGCTTTGTACTCTTATCTCATGATCACCATTCGCTTGGCAACTTCACCTTTCGGCGTTGCCAGACGATACATATAATTACCGGTCGGAAGTTTTGTCGTATTGACCGTGATGCGATGAGTCCCAATTGATAATTTTTCATCAACGGCACGGGCAACTTCTATTCCCTGCGAGTTAAAGATACCAAGACGAACATCCATTGTCTCCGGCAAGGCAAACTCAATTGTCGTCGCCTGAGATGCTGGGTTTGGATAGTTTTCCATAAGCATCAAGCCCGGCGTGAACTGATCACCATACACAGCTGTCGAAGGTTGATTCTTAAAGATACCAAGCTTCGTCCAGTCACCATTGTTTGAGAAGGTCTGACTTGCTGAAGCGGTAAGAACTGACTTTACAAGCTCTTCTCTGTCCTTGTCTTCACCTTCGAGAAGCCATTCATACATGACAGATGCATAGATATTACGGAAGTCATGCTGTGCTTCGTATGCAAGGTTGCCATTGACGAGTGAATCCGGTGCAAGCAGCGGGTTACGTCCGCGAACACCAGCAACAACCTGATTACCGATTACAAAGAGTGGAGCTGCCGTGCCGTGATCTGTACCGCTTCCATTCTCTTGCGGACGACGACCGAACTCGGAGTATGTCATCAGCGCAACCTTATCACCGAAGCCGCTTGCTTCAATGTCATCCTGAAATGCCTTGATACAGCCGGATAACTCGCTGAGAAGATCAGGATGATCTGTCTCCTGGTTACTATGCGTATCGTACCCCGACTGCGTGACAAGGTATATCTTTGTCGTGAAACCCGAAGCAATAAGTTGTGCCACACCTGCTAGTTGAGAGCCGAGTTTACCTGTTCCTGTTGTAGGGTAGGTTGCTTTATTCGTTGTTACACTTCTATCTACTATTGATTGCCCATAGACTTCCGTTTCCTTCTCAATGGTACGGACATACTCAAGCTCTTGATATGGAATTATTGCAGGAGAAGGAATCGGGTCATACAAATGTGTTGATTCAGTGTCGTCTTCGGGTAGTGTATTTATCACAATGCCCATTCCTCCATTCTCCGAGAAGAACATATTCGTTAATGACGATCCGAATTGCAATGCAAGCGGAAAGCTGCCTTTGGGGATTGTTGTCGGTGGGTAATCCGGATTCAATGTGCTTAACATTCTCCCGATCCAACCTGTATTTGCAAAACGTGATGAATCCGTTGCCGTATTCCAGATATCTGTCCCCCTGAAGTGGGAAAGGTCAGGACTTGGGTAACCAACATTCTGTAAGACAACCATCTTTTTATCACCATACAGCTGGTGCATCCCGCTCATCTCTTTTGTGAAGGCAAGTGTGTCACGGTCTGAGAGAGTAAGTAATCCGTCAGCGGTTTTATCAAGACCAAGTGTCGGGCGATACTCTTTATATAACGGATCACTGTGTGGCACGACACAGTTAAGTCCATCATTGCCACCGGCAAGCTGCACAATAACCAATATCTTGTCATTTGACGTTGCACTTTGAGCTAAAAGTGATTCAAGAGGTGAACGACCTAATGCGCGAAGCGGAGTGCCGCCGAGCATGATAGGGAGCGCTGTTGTCGCTGCTCCAACCTTTGCACCGAATTTCAAAAAGTCTCTACGTATCATTTTCGTATCCTTTCGTAATTACATGAGTTGGAATTCGGGAAGCAAAGCGATCCCCTGTGCGAACTGTGCAACGCGTCCATTTTCAAGATAGAAGTCATCCTTGGGCAGTCCTAATGAAACTACTGATTCAAGTACACCGCTCTCGATAGAACCAAGGTCGAATGATAGATACTGGTCACTCAAAGCATTTGTGATGTCTACTGAAGTCATTGAGGCAGCACCTGGAATTGAGTTAGCCCATGACATTGGGTCGAAGATTATCTTCACGCCCTTTGATCTTGGGGCATTGCCGTTGAAGTAGTTTGGATAAAGTAATGCCGCATAAGCTACTGATTTACGAGTTGGTAATGTGCCCGTGTTCACCCAAGCATGCCCGCCAGCCCAACCCTTTACGTTTGGTGGGTTGAGTAAGTCCTGACCAAGGATCATCCCTGCCGCTTGTGCAAGGTATGTATGCGTAGGGTTTGGATCATTGTACTTATTGTACCCGGTGTTAGAATCAACTCCTGCAGGAATTGCTCCGGTTGTTGCATCAACAGGAGGAAGCACAAGTCCGAACTCACGAACGAGTGAGCCCATGAGGTCGAATGGGCTCTTCAGCTGTGCACCTATGACATTCTCATCGTAGAAATGAGCGCTCTCTAAGAGGGACACTACAACCGGTTTCAATTCCCAATTACTTGCAATAAGTTTCTCGGCCATCACACCAACGACGGTTGGATTTGGTACCCAATAGACGAAGTTGATGTATATCTTTTCGCAGATAAAGTATGCTACATTATAGCCACCATTCTTTGCGAAGATGTTATCAATGATCTCTTGTAAGCCAAAGTTGCCTGTTTGCCCAAAGAATGTTTTGGTCTCGTTATTATGAAGTGTCGGAACAAACTGACTTGCAAACGGAGCTGTCTGCATTGGCTGCCAACCGGTCAACGCTTTTGCTGCTTGCTGGATGTCTTCCTCGGTATAGTTCTTCTCGCCTGTCTTTGGGTCATAGATGCCGAGTGTGAAGAGCTCCATCAACTCACGGGCAAAGTTCTCATTGATATTGTTGAGAGTTTTCCCGTTCTTTATCTGGTATGTATTCTGATTACCATTGAGATAATACAGCATCGCCGGATCAGTTGACATCTCGTAGGCAAATGTCTTCAAGTTGCCGAGTGCATTCTTGCGGAGCATCTGATTATAGATGAACATGAAGGTTGGCTGCTTGATAACATCGTAACCAACCACAAAATGATTGCTCCACATAAGCGTCATCTTCTCTCGGATGTTCATCTCTTCCTTGAGCATGCGATCAAACCACCAATCCTGAACGGTCAGGAATTCAAAGCGGCTTAAGCGTTGCTTATTCTGAAGGTCTATCTGCTTTTTATCTGGGTCAGTGATACTTCTATCGACAATATTGAGTTTTTCTAGCCAAGGGCCCGGCGTAGTTGGCATTGGCTTATCTTCGAGCAGTTTAGCAACTACTGCATTCATCGAGCCAAGTCCCTTCGCTGTTACAAACTGGGAGTATGGCACGCCGAACATTGCGCGGCGAAGTACGTGACGAAGTTTCACATCGTTCCACGGGCCGGTATAGGGAGTAAGATCATTTGAAAGTGTCGGTAGTGGTTTGGCGTTTGCCTGGTTGATGCCGTATCCCGGGATCGCCCGATCTGACTCGGCAAGTACCTTGAGCGGATTCACCGATGCAAGCCCAATTCCGGCTAAAATGCCCGTCCCGGTGCCGGTTAAAAATTTTCTTCTATCCATTGTCTTAAGGTTTAGTGTGAAACGATAGAAACTGACTCCATTATAGAGCGGTCAATTTACGAAAGGTTTAATCAAAAAACATAGAAATTTTAAGAAAATTTGGGGTTATATATAGATGATAAATGAACAAATGGTGCACCACCGAGATAAGAGTAAAAACCTCTTTCATGTTTTCCTCCTATGCTGTGGCGTTTTATCGGCCGGTTTTGGACTAAAGGGGTTTCTTATCCCAAATCATTTTCTTGATGGCGGAGTCGTTGGTATTTCTCTGATCACGACTCAACTTACCGGCATCTCACTGGCGATACTTGTTTTTGTGATAAACATCCCGTTCATTATCATGGGCTACCGTCAGGTATCAAAGCGATTCGCACTCAAAACGTTTGTTTGCATTGCCGGGCTTTCGCTTGTGCTTGCATTCATTGAGTATCCGATCATTACTGACGATAAAGTACTTATTGCTGTCTTCGGCGGTTTCTTTCTTGGGGTAGGAGTAGGGCTTTCTATTCGCGGTGGTGGAGTCATTGACGGGACGGAAGTCCTTGCGCTGTATATCAGCAGAAGCACACCATTCACTATCGGTGATATAATCCTTGTCATTAACATCATCATATTCGGTAGTGCAGCGGCACTATTTGGTGTCGAAATTGCACTGTATTCTGTCCTTACATATATTACTGCGTCTCGTACAGTTGACTTTATTGTGCAGGGTATCGAAGAATATACGGGGGTTACCATCGTTTCACGCTACAGTGATGAGATTCTCCAAGCTGTCTCTGAAAATCTTGGCAGGGGTGTAACGGTCTATAAAGGCAAAAGCGGCTTTGGTAAACGCGGACATACCGAAGATATCGAGGTTATCTTTTCTGTAGTAACTCGATTAGAAGTTGAAAAGCTAAAAGCCGTTGTCACAGAGATCGACCCGGAAGCATTTATTGCACTCCATAGCATCAATGATACGGTCGGGGGTATGGTGAAAAAACGTCCGCTTCACTAAAGCCTACATCATCGACTCGATGATCTTCCACTCGTCCTCGGTAACGGGTGTGACCGACAATCTGCCTAGACGAATAAGAGCCATATTTTGAAGCTCTTTCCTTGCTTTGACATCAGCAAGTGTCACCGGCTTTTTTAGTGTTTTTTTGAACTTCACAGTTCGTGAGTACCAAACAGGCTTTTCGGGAGTTGACTTCTGGTCGAAGTGGTCATCAGTTGGGTCGAATGCAGTTGGGTCAGGATGCCCTTCGCTTGTTATCTCCGCAATGCCATAGATACCAGGAACATCACAACTTGAATGGTAGTAGAAGGCGAGGTCACCCTTTTGCATCTGGTCGCGCAGCGAATTGCGCGCTGCGTAGTTACGTATCCCACCCCAATCAGTCGAGCCGTCACGCTTGAGATCTTCAATTGAGTAGCAGGTCTCTTCAGATTTTAGGAGCCAGTATTGTTTGGACATATTAAGAATATTCAATGTTTCCTATGCAAAATTAACTATATTTTCTTCTCAGATGACTAAAGGGACAACAGTTTTCATTACCGGGGCATCAAGCGGCATTGGCATGTCTTGTGCTCGAAAATTTGCCGAAGAGGGTGCAAACCTGCTTCTTTGTGCACGCCGAACTGAACGATTAGAAACCTTAAAAAAAGAACTGCTCTCACAATATCCTCACATTAGGATCCATATATTCCATCTTGATGTACGCAGTAACGATGCAGTGGTAAATGCACTGTCTACTTTGCCTGATGAGTGGAAAGAGATCGATACCCTCGTTAATAATGCAGGTCTCTCGCGAGGACTTGATAAATTTCAGGATTCTTCGCTCCATGATTGGGAAGAAATGATCGATACGAATATCAAGGGACTTCTCTATGTATCGAAAGCAATTCTGCCTACTATGATCGAGCGTGGCAAGGGACATATTATCAATATTGGCTCTATCGCAGGTAGGGAAGTCTACCCGAGAGGACATGTTTATAGTGCATCGAAACATGCTGTTGATGCAATAACGAAAGGGTTACGTATGGATCTCGTTGATACACCGATCCGGGTAACAACAGTAGACCCCGGGCTTGTCGAGACAGAGTTCTCTATCGTTCGCTTTCGGGGTAATGAAGATAAGGCAAAGGCAGTATATCAGAATTTGACTCCGCTATCACCTGATGATATCGCAGATGCAGTAGTATGGTCAGCGACGCGTCCGCCGCATGTACAGATCGCAGATATTGTTATTTTTCCGACGGCACAGGCAAGCGCAGCGGTCGTACACAGAGGATAACCAATTAGTACATTGAGGGACGAACTTGGAGTCGTCCCTCAAGAGATAAAGATTACACTTCTTCAGGTTTCTTTTTCATACCAAACCCAAGTCCGACCACAAGACCAAGGATGGCAATAACGTTTGCACCGAGTGATATTCCTCTGCCGGTCTCGTATGCTTGGTCATGGTATTCCCACCTAATGGTATGCTCACCGGCAGGTACTTTGAACGCGCGGAACGCATAGTTCGCACGGTAGAATCCTACAGGTTTACCATCGATAGTTAGTTGCCAGTTCGGATACCACGTATCGCTGAAGAATGCAAGGCGATCGCCTGTTGTCTTCGACTTCATCTCAACAACTTCATTCTCGTACTTTGTGACAGAAATAGATTCGAGCGAATCGTTGACAGGAGTATTCGAAACAGCACCAAGTCCTTTTGGCTCTTCATCAAAGAATGCAACATCACGAGGGTTGAACGAGCCGTCGCGCATTGCCTCAAGCATTGGCAGCGGTTGTTTTATTTCGTAGCGGTTGACAAGGAATACTCGAGGCAGTACCTGTGGATTTTCCCATACGACGGTCGGTTGTTGCTGCTTTCCGTCCTGACTTTGCTTTTGTTCTTTGGATATGAATGCAGGGATGAATCTTCCCGGCACTGAATCAATCCCTCCATCAGCGATAATGTACTTTGCATTGAGCAGATTCCACATGCGCGGATTATAGATCAACTGTCCGCCGGTATTGCCTGTCACATCTACAAGATCCTGGTACTTGCGGACTTTAGCGGCATGATAACCCGCTATCGTTTGCATTCCCCATGAGACAGGGAGATTAGATGTTGATTCATTTAAGTCAAGTACACGGAAGAGTGACTTGTCTTGCTTGATATAGTCAACATAATCATGCCCCTTATATACCTGCTCAAGATCAGCTCTTGTTGTGACTTCAAACGGCCTTCCACCGACTCTCCAGAGATCAATGATCGAAAGCAGTAGTACACCGCCAAAAACAAGTGGGGCACTAAAGCGTTTTCCCTTTAGGTAGAATGAAAGTAATCCGAAAGCAAGCGCACCGATTATCGTGCAGACAAGTGCATCATTGAGAGCTGTTGTGACGGCAAGGTCTTTAATGCTATCAGGATATTGTGCAATTGGTTTTCCGCTGCCCGAAAGTGAACTGCGTAACGTGCTATCGAATGATGAACGACCTGCAGCAAAAATGATAAACAGACCTGCACACACATACATAGCCCACGTTGAGAATTTTGTAAGCGAGTTCTTTATTGATGAGCCGCCTTCTTTTCCTGCACGCATAATATTCTCTAATGCAAGTGCCGCAAGAATAGGGAATGTTAGCTGCATCATGATCAGAGCCATCATTGGTGCTCTGAATTTATTGAAGCTTGGGAAGTACTCGAACATTGGTTTATACAATACAGAGAACGTACCACCAAAAGAAAGTAATAATCCGAAGAGAGCCGTTAGAGCAAGTGGAGCGACCAGTCTGTCTTTCTTCCAAAGTGTAAAGATAGCGATCAGCGCAAGGAAGAAAACGATGATGCCTGTGTAGTTTGCAGCGTCGGTGCCAAGCATCTGTCCCCAATAGGTAGGCACGGATACTTCCTGCCCGCCAACTTCAGGCCCGCTATAAGGGAGTTTACCAAAACCATACCAACCCGGCACAATAAAGGTTATCATTTCACCTGGAGAAAACGAATATGATGTTGCATACTCCCAGTCAAGACCTGCTTTTTTATTCTGATCGGTAAGCTTCATAGAGGGGTCGCCGTCTTTCGAACGTTCAACCAGTGGTGATGCTCCGCGAATAGAGTATGGATCATACCCAAGTGTAGCCATGTACCTGTCAGCGCTCATTGAGAATGCAAGGCCTGCCATAAGTACTGTCAATACACCTGTCCGCAAGAACGGAGTGAGATTGCGCTTTCCAACTAAGTCACTCACTAACCACGTAATGAAATAGATCGCAACAGCGAGTACCTGATAAAATGCCATCTGGACGTGGGTTGATTCAAGAAGGAAGTGGATAGCAATACCGAGAACTGACGCCCAGAGAACAAGTTGATGCCACTTTAACTCACCATTACGCAGCTTTTCAAGTGCAAGTATAATATACGGGAAGCACATGACAGCGAATACTTTCGTATTATGGCCTATCATCGCATAGGTAAGTATCCATGTCGAGAGCATTGCAGCGAATGCCCCGAAGAGCCCAACAACCCAAGATGTTTTTCTTGCCGATCGCAGGAAAAGGTAAACACCAAAGCCAAATATAAAATAATGGAAGAGCATAAAGAACACATCACTCCCGCCGCCAAGACTCTTGGCTGTGTTGCGGACTATATTGAATGTGTTGTAAAGAATGTCATATGTGCGAGTACCAGTAGAAAGCAACGATGCATATGATGGCATTCCGCAGAAGATGTTCGGGATCCACTGGGGCACACTTTGCCCTGCGGCTTGCGCTGCTTGAAGGTAGGGAAGCACGGCTTCGCTTGCTACATTATCACCGGCATTGAATGTCTTTTCAGAGCTAAGCCCTTTTCCAAAAAACACCAGCAGCGCAATAAAGAGGATGATCGCGGCTAACGGTCCCCGAGCTTTTTCCGGTATCATATCATCAATGCTACGCGAGGTATCCGGTGCGGCTACTTTACGGGTTTCTACTTTTTTAGGTTGTGTTGCCATTATACGAATGTTACTAAACTTACTGGGGCAAAAATACCAGTTCTTTTGCTTAGGAACGGCAAAATGGATGGTTAGGTTTTTCTATGCTCATATTAATGGATTCTTGACAGGCATTCTTGATGTTGTCTTTGTCCGTCGGTGCGGGTCGGGAGAGTCCCGATAATGATGCACCGAGGAAAGACACTAC
>DATDEW010000022.1:0-3978 GCA_036522935.1 Kapaibacterium sp. (SeqCode) | reverse complement strand
CTATTGCACGCTCACGGAGTGCAATGATCTTATTCTCAAGTTCTTGTATCTTGAGCTGCAGTTCATGTGATGCGCTGATCGTCTTATCCTGCTCCTGACGATGAACACGAAGTTCTTCGCGGTAGCTATGGACAAGGTCTTGCTTTTCCTTACGTTTAGCGGCGATCTCTTGATGAGATGCTTCCGAGGTCTTTATCTCCTCTTCAAGCGATGCAAGCATCGTCTTAAGTTCGCTGAGTTTCGCTTCGTAATCCTTCTTCTCAGTGATAAAGCGCTCGCAATCAGCTTTTTTCTCAACGAGCAGTTCACCATCAGTCTTGATGGATGACTCAAGACGTGCGATTTCCGAGCGTGTCTGTTCGAGCTGGCTTTGTGCCTCGCTGAACTTGACCTGGATCTCCGTATATTTTGCGGACTCTTCCGAGAGCTTGGTCTCGGCAAGTTGCACAACCCCTTGGAGCTCTGCAAGCATGCGAGTTGCTTCTTGATACTTTGACTCAAGAGCTTCGACCTCAGGCGCTATCTCTGCCGAACGTCTGTCATGCGTTGCTTTACGAAGTGCAAGTTCATCGCGTTCTTTTTCAAGAACAGCTAAACGCTCGGTCGAGCGTTTAATGTCATAGCTTGCCTGCTCAAGCTTACGCTCGGCACTGCGGAAAAGATTTTGCGATGAAGAAAGGGCCGTTTCAAAAGCAGCTAGAGTAATTGCTTCGTATGAGATATTCAACGCACTGATCTCGCCGTCAACTTCTTCCATTCGAACACGAAGTTCTTTGACGCTCTTTTCAAGTTCTTCGATCTGCTGCTGTTTGCCTATAAGCGAGCCTTCTGATGTCTTCTTCGAGCCGCCACGGATAACGCCATCACGTGTGACGATCTCACCATCGAGCGTGACATACTTTGTAAACGAGCCGCTCTTTTTTGCCTCAAGTGCTTCTGTGAGGTCATTCACAATGATCGTATTGCCGAGCAGTATGGAATACAGGTCGCGATACTTACCATCTATTGAAATAATGTCAGATGCCTTTTTACCAACTTGCGTGCTTACATCAGAACCTGTCGATACCGGTACTTCGTCAAGTGCGATAAATGTCGCCTTTCCTTTTTGCGAGTGTTTCAGAGATTCAATTGCTTCAAGTGCTTCGGCGCGAGTAGATGTAATAAAGTATTGTCCGGAATCACCAAGTGCATTCTCGATAGCTACTCGGTATTCCGCCGACGTACTAACTGCATCAAGCACGGTAACAGGCATACCAGTCTTTGACCAGCCATGATTCTTGACAAGAAACTCCGCACCTTCGCTTGTGCCAAGCGAACGCTCGACAAGACTTGTAAGGAATTCCATCTTTGATAGATGCTGACCTATCTCGCGCTGCAAGCCGAATGAATTCGACTGTAAAACATCAATACGCTCTTTGATACGTTCACGCTCGCCTATCGCTTCGCGGCGTGCCTGCTCTGCATCAGCAAGAGCGCGGAGTGCTGTCTCATGTTCGATCGCGAAGGAATTCTCTTCCGCTTTGAGTGTCTTCACACGTTCAGAAAGCTGACCTTCGTCTTCTGCTACACGCTCGCTGCGGCGCAATACTTCTTCAAGACGTGCTTTTAGCTGTGCTGACTCACCCGAGAGTGAATCCTTTTCCATGATAATTGAGCTAACGGCACGCTGGGTATTAAGGAGATCAGTTCGTTTACCGTCAAGTTCGGTACGAGCAGCATCGTATGTGATCTTCGACGATTCATTCTCTGCCTTGAGGGTTGCGACCGACTCTTCAAGTCCCCCGATTGTGGCTGCCGCCTTCTCTTTTGCAGAGGATTGCGAAGTTACTTCTTCTTCAATGCGCTCAATATCCTTAAGAGTTCTATCGTACTGAACAGAGAGAGAGTTAATACGCTCGTCAGTACTTGCAACAGTCTCGCGAAGACGAGAGAAGGTCTCGTTCTTATCCTTTAATGTACGCTCTGCTATGAGAAGCTGTTCCTCTATTTCCTGTTCTTCACGAATGACGACGTCAATGAGTCCTTCGAACTTCTCGAGTTCGAGCATGACGCTCGAACGGACTTCTTCATTTTCTGAGAAAAGTTTTTTAAGCGGGTCAAGGCGACCTGTTGCCTGCGCAAACTCGCGCTCAAGGACATCTATCTCTAAAATGCGAAGGTCTGTCTGAACCTGATTATACTTTGCTGCTTTTTCTGCCTGACGCTCAAGCGAACCTACGTTCTTGGTTACTTCCTTGATGATATCGTCAATACGCTCGAGGTCGCTTGATACCTGGTCAAGTCTGCGAAGTGCTTCTTTGCGGCGGGCTTTATACTTAGTTACCCCTGCTGCCTCTTCAAAAAGTTTACGGCGCTCTTCTGTCTTATCAGATAGTATCTGCTCGATCATTTTTAACTCAATGACCGAATAGGCATTCGCCCCCATGCCTGTATCCATGAAAAGCTCAACGATATCTTTCAGGCGGCATTGTGCTTTGTTAAGCAGATATTCGGATTCGCCGGAGCGGAATAATCTTCTGGTGATGGTCACTTCCTGATATTCGGTCGGAAGGATACCTTTTGTATTCTCAATGGTCAGTGCGACCTCCGACATACCGAGCGACTTACGGAAGCGAGATCCGTTGAAGATAACATTCTCCATCAGGTCAGAGCGCAGGATGCTTGCCTTCTGCTCGCCGAGAGCCCAGCGGATAGCATCAACGACGTTCGACTTGCCGCAGCCGTTTGGACCGACAATTGCCGTCATGCCCGGGTCGAATTTCAGAACTGTACGATTGGCGAACGACTTAAACCCAATGATCTCAAGTTTGGATAGATACATGTATTCCTATTGTCCCTGCTTTGTTAGAGTGCGTAGAATGAGTCTGCAAAAATACGAATAAACAACTAAAAACAGGAGATAAAAGATACCGTATTTCGTGAAATGTGGATAGATTTTACGGGAATTGTAAGATATTTCAAACAACAGATTGAGTAAGTGCCATATTGGCAATAATAGGGAAACTTCACATTGCTCTTCGTATGTTAATGTGCCGCGAATTGTCGCGGTCAGATAGCTCAGTCGGTAGAGCAAAGGATTGAAAATCCTTGTGTCGGGGGTTCGATTCCCTCTCTGACCACTTCCCCCTCCTTCAGCTTAATACACCTACCTCTATTTTCCCCGGACTTCGTTAACAACATCTTTCGGCTCTCACACTTTTTTTGAACAGATGTTACGAAATAGCGTTGTTTAGACTCTCATACATTATACAAACGATCAAAGTCTCATGAAAAAAGAATTGCTTGTCCTGATAGGACTTCTTTTCCTTGTAAACGCTTGCTCAAAAGAGGAAACTGTTGCTCTTCGTCCTGCCCAAGGCGGTAAGAAATATGGCGGCACGTATACGTTTAATGAAATACGTGGTAATCCGTCATCACTTGACCCGATACGTATGAATAGCAAGGTCGAGGATGACGTAGCAACGAACATGTACGATCATCTTCTCGATAACGGCGAGAATCTTGAGCTTACCCCTGAACTTGCAAAAAGCTATGACATCTCTGCCGATGGATTGACCTACACATTCCACCTTCGCACGGATGCCTACTTTCATGATGATGCTTGCTTCCCGAATAGTAAGGGACGGAAGTTCAATGCAAACGATGTAAAGTATTCCTATGAGCGTGTCTGTGACCCGAAATCAATTACAAGCGGCTTCTGGATCTTTCAAGATATTGTAGCCGGAGCCAATGATTATTTCAATCGTGAGCAACTTGCTAAAGAAGGTAAGACCGTCACAGAAGTGACCGGCTTTAAGGTTGTTGATGATTCAACGTTTGTTGCTGTCCTGACTCGTCCTTTTGCTCCATTTTTACAGCACCTTACTACAAGCTTCGGATTTATCGTCGCGAAAGAAGCAGTTGAAAAATACGGGAAGGATTATTTTAAACATCCTGTCGGAACAGGTGCATTTACGTTCGTCCATTGGAAGGAAGATC
>DATDEW010000021.1:0-8155 GCA_036522935.1 Kapaibacterium sp. (SeqCode) | reverse complement strand
GCCTTGATACGGCTTTATGATAAGTACCGCCGCAGTGTCTATTCAATGCTCCTACGAATTGTCAAGATAGAGTCGGAAGCCGAAGAACTCCTGCAAGACGTATTCATGCAGGTATGGGAAAAGGCGGAGCTCTTTGACGCGGAGCGAGGGTATTTTGATACATGGCTGTTCACATTGACGCATAATAAGGCGATCAATACGCTTCGCTCAAAGCTCTATAAAAAGAACGCCCAAGAAGATAGAAAAGACATTCAGGACCTCGCTGCTGTCGTAACGCCACGAACGACGCAGGAGACTACCCCACTCAGTGAGCAGGAAGATGCTGATGACCGTAAGGCGGTGCTCGGTGCGCTTGATAAAATTCCGAGCGACCAGCGCGACGCACTCATGCTTGCATATTATGAAGGACTTTCCCAATCGGAGATCGCCGGGAAGACCGGTGTCCCGCTTGGTACAATAAAGACGCGAATGCGTCAAGGGATGATAAAGCTGCAAGGACTCTTAGGAGAACTTCGCAACCAATAAGTAATGGCAGACGAACAGACATATAGCAATTCAGAACAGCTTCGCCGTGATCGGATCGAAGAGCTTGCCGCGGCCTATGCGCTCGGAGCACTCTTTGATGACGAGCAGGGGATGCAGGAGTTCGAGCAGTTAGTCGAGTCGGGCGATCCGTATATGGCGGAAACACTTGTGACGATGCTTGATGCTTCGACCGTTCTTGCCTTCGCAGCTCCCCAAGCGGAGCCGCGCGATGCCGTCCGCTCCGAACTCCTCTCCCGCGTCCAACTTTCCAAACAAGATACCCGCTCTCGCGGACGTGAGCGTGGCACCACATATTCCGATAGTCGTGAACCGGTTGCCTTTAGTGTCTTAGAGAATAAGCTCAAGAAGAGAACTCGTACGCTTGTTGGTGTATCTGTTGTTGCCGGGCTTATCATGTGTGTGCTTGGTTCGATGCTCATTTTCCGTTCAGCTGAACGGGATGCCCGCGAAGTTGCTGTCGGTGATCTCAAGAAGCAGCGTGATTCGCTCATGGTGATGATGGGTGATATGGCAAAGACAGACTCAGCCGCCAAGGCGATGTTCGCACTCTTTAGCGAAAAGAACTCTTCTGTCGTGACGATGGCATCTACTGCCGATAAGCAGCCGCAAACTCATCGCGTCTATTTCAGCCGTGAGCAGAAGAAGATATTCGTCATGAAAGAATCTCTGCCGCCGCTTGAAAAAGGTAAAGTATACGAACTGTGGCTTATCAAAGGAACAGAGCCGCCTATGCCTGTCGGTGTATTTGATATATCATCGAAGCAATCTATCTTCTCATTCTCTGCTCCGCTTGATGATGCAGATGCATTCGCAGTCTCCATCGAACCCGAAGGCGGCAGTCAATCGCCACAAGGACCAGTGGTAATGGTTGGAAAAGTACCAACCAAACTCTAAAGAACCTCAAAGCAAAAATGGACACCCTTTCGGAGTGTCCATTTTCTTTTTTATCTGTTTCCTAACTCTCTCATGACTTGTCATGAGATTTCTTGCCTTTGTGCTTCCCCTTCATCTTCCCTTTCATCGATTCGCGCATAGATTCTGCTTTTACGCGTTGTTCGGGTGTGAGGATGCGAAGTATCTCGTTATGAGTCGAGAGCCTTGCGCTCTTGAACTCATTTCGAAGCGCGGCTTTATCTTCGGCAGGTGCTGACTTCATCTTTGCAATGCGCTCCTGCATTTGATTTTTCGTGTTCGTAAGAATGGTCCGTATCTGGGTTGCTTGTGCATCTGAGATATTGAGATTCTTCTTCATGCGCTCAAGACGTTTCTCTATCCGCGCTTCCGGAGACTGCTTCTGGCGATCCTTCCCCGAGTGATCTTGCATATCGGCATAGGTAATGGAGGCGATTCCGATAACTGCTGCAAGTACGAGTATTTTTAATTGATTTCTCATGTATATTTCCTTTCATTAGTTGGTTACTTTATTAGACGCAGAATAAGGTAAACAGTTTAATTTATTAGGGTTAATTCTTATTCATCCTCAAAAGCCAAGAAAAGTGGTGGGTAAACGTGTAGAATCCATTGTTTTAGGAGGAAGTGTAGCTATATTTGCGTACCACAATATGTGTAAAATACTATGATAAGACGCTTTAACATAATTGCCTTGTTAGCCTTTGTTCTATGTGCCAATGCTTTTGCCCAAGAGACGAAAGTTTTTCGCTCTGCTTCTTCAGGTGCATGGAATGATAATACTAATTGGCTCGTAGCAGAGAACGGCGTATGGCTGCCTGCTCTCAAAGATGAATTCCCCGGTGAAATACATAACCGCGAAGTAAACGTACGCATCGAAGAAGGTGATGCACTTGTCATCCGCAAAGGTGATGTTGTTCACATCAACTCGCTCTATGTTACAAAAGGAAATCTTGTTGTGCTTGGCGATCTTATCATCGGTGATGCGAAAGACGTAGAGAAGGACATTGAATCACCAATTGATAATAACGAGAGCGGCAATGAAACAACGCTTGACGTAACTTCCCCATCGGTCAGCGTAACAAATCCAATTCTTTTACAGAACGTCCCGAATCCGGCAGTGCTCGGAGTTACCGATCAGACGACGTTCAAGTTCTATCTTGATAAACCTTATGCCTATGCACGCCTGACCGTGTTCGATCAGCTCGGTCATAAAGTAGTTGACCTCTATGATGAGAATAATGTCCAGGACGGATGGCGCAGCGTAACGCTCCGCACCACACGCTTGCAATCAGGAAGTTATCCCGTATTCTTAGAACTTCCCGGACAAGTGCTCCGATGCCTCATGACTGTTGTGAAGTGATCCTTAGTGATAGGATGATTGAATAAAAAGACAGTCCATTGGGCTGTCTTTTTTTATTTTAAGGACAACAAACTTCCCCATCTTTATACACACCGAAGTGAAATGAATGGCACGTCCCACCATACAAAATTCATGCCAGTAGGGTATGTTTTTTTTCTATCGATCTATATATATTTTGAGTCTAAACTTGTATTTCGACTTACCTTACCTTATATTTGTGGGAAGAACCTCTGACATCAACCATCAGCACTTGTCACGCTTAGGACATCTGAAGTTTGCTGCCGTATTAATTGGAGGTATTGGAAACAATTAGGAAGTCTTTCGTTTCTTCGTATACCAACTTTGACTCAGTGAAGTCAGCAAGACATCTGTGTCTAGTATGAAGATTCGTTTGGTCAAAAGATAGTACCTTGTTGTAACAATTGCCTTATCGATGGGTTCTATTATATAGCAGCTTACTAAGCATTTGTTCTCAACCATCATTAACCATCACTCTTTGCTATGGAATTAAACAAATTAATAATTGCTAAAACGCGTGAAAAAGTCCTGAAGTTTTTACGACATAAAATGGGATTGTATTCTGCCCACTTATATGAAGATGCCGTCCAACAAGCATTTGTTGACATGCTTGTATCCAAACAAAAGGTTTCTTTTGACTGTGAACAACAGTTCGTCAAATGGATGTGCACTGCATCATTTAGGAATGCTGTGAAAATGCTTAAAAAAGATAAAAAGTATTTTTCACTTGAAACAGCAGAATCAACAACATATTCTGATGATGATTTTGAAGATTTCGAGCGCCAGGAATTATTTGTGTGGCTTAAGTCAAAACTTCCTTTAAAACAACTAGACGTAATAAACCATGTTCTTGACGGATACCAAGTTAAAGAGATCGCAGATATTTTACGTATAAAACCTGACACGATCAAACACCGTATTGCGACAGCTCAAAGAAGCATGAAGGTTCTTTGGGAAGTAGATCAAAAAAAGTAATATTTTTTTTCCCAATTTGCTTAGCATAATGCTTTTTAATTTGTACTTAACTTTTTTTATACTTGCAAATGAAACACTACTCGTCTTTACTAAAGGTGTGCTGCATTCTGTTGCTTTCATATACGGTCTTACCGTTCTCTGGACAGGGACAATGTGTCAATCCCAATTCTGATGACCACAGAATAGGTGATGCCGGACTCGCATGGAATCCGTATGACCTTTTGCATATACGTTACAAGCCTCTAAGAACCAATTGCTATACAAATGCTAATGTACCGGGTTCGGGATTACGACTTGATTACTATTCAGGTGCCTATTTCGGACAACTCTCATTGATCGACGCTGCCGGTACATTTGCTCCGAAAATTTCAAATTGGGCTTCTGCAAAAGATCTTGTATTACGAGCTAGCTGTAAAGCAGAAGATATAATCTTAAACACACAGAGTCCGCTAGGGGCTATGAGATTTGTAACTACAAGAATGGCTCTCTCGGACGATCAATGCCCTTCTGGACCCTCTGGATATCCAACTGTTGATCCTCTTCCCCCGCCATCATGGACACAGCGAGAAAGTATGACCATTTTACCTAACGGAAGTGTTGGGATCGGACAAGTAATCCCCAAGGATCAATTACATATCAGTGAACCAAGTATCATTGATAATCCCGCAACACCAAACATGATTGAAGGTCCCGGAAACATTTTGATCGGTGCCGGTAACTGGGGACACGTGAAATCTAATAGCTCATACAATCCTATTGATGACCCTGTAGGAGGTACAAATCCTGATTATTGGCAAGAGCGCCGAATTCAAGAAGGTGTATCAGCGGCACTAGCTTTCATACCGGGTGAAAAAAACAAACCAGAAACATCCGGCGGAATATCTATTACTGCATCTCGATATGATGTTGCTGATAGTGGTTTTTATCAAGACGCACCGGGGTCTCTCAACCAATTCCCAAATTTGGGACCTAATCCCGGAGAAGCTGACCATGGAAATAATCTTTGGTTGAGTTATAGGAATCTTGAGCTTTGGCATGGAACTCGCGGTGTACAATTTAGAGTAGTGGCTCCAATTAGTCATCAATCAAGTGATGCGGGTACAGGTTGGGCGTATTTTAAGAGTCGGACTCTGATCGGAACCGAAGGTCCAAGTTATTCAGGCAATCTCGATCTTACGGGAATTGGTAATCAAGAAACACTCATGCTCGGAGTTAACGGATTAGTTCTTTGCAAAGAGCTTATTGTAAAAACGACAAGTCCTATTCCGTGGCCTGACTATGTCTTCAATGCAGATTATCAACTCATGCCCCTTGATGAGGTTGAAGAATTTGTGAATACAAATGGTCATTTACCGGATGTACCAAGTGCTAGTGACATAGAGACGCAAGGTGTACATGTGGTAGATATGCAAGCTACACTTCTTACCAAGATAGAAGAATTAACCTTGTATGTTATCCAATTGAAGAAAGAGATTACTGAGCTAAAAAGCAAATAGATCTCTATTGAGTGAACCTTAAAAACTATGTTCTTCAAAAATTCATATATTGGACACACATTATGAAGACCTTCATTTCAGCAGTTATACTTCTTATCGTGTATAATTCGAGTTTGTGTTTCTCTCAGACTGAAGACACTCTAACTTTATACAGCGATTCATCCTTTACGTTTGAGGATAATAAAACTCGAATGGATAGCTTCTTTGCTCCATTGAGCATAAGTGACATTCCAACGGGCATACTTATTCATAAAATAATTCCTTTTAGTAACCCTTCCCTTTTCACTGGGGGAGGCGCATCAGATTCAACCATGAATTGGAGTGTCTGGAATGCGATCCATGTTGACATGGTCAATGCAGCATTTTCATCACCATCATCGAAAAACAAGCCTGACACGCTCTATAAAAGAGTACAGCAGTATATTTCTGATGGCGTCATCCCAATTGGCATTCTGAATATGGAATACAGTTGGATAGATTCGAATGCAATCGATGACAGCTTGTTATATATTTCTGGTGGCCAACTACATGACAACCTTAGCAGGACAGAATCTCCTTATCGTTCGCGACGCACCTTTGCATCTTCTTTCCTTGCAAAAGCATCGCGTTCAGACACGTTAAGCTTTGTTATCGATACCTCATTGTTCTTTCTGACAAACAGACAAGACACATTAGTATCGTTCCGAATTGACTTTGGTGACGAGAACGGGTATAGTACCTTTGCATTCGATTCTGTCTATCGCACCGTTATGAGCGGACCAGGTGAAGCGACATTTATGTTGCAAGCTATTTTTCTCCATGACACATTAACGTCACGGGCTCTGCTTCAATTAGCTCCCCAGCAACAGAATGACATTAGGCCTGTTAAATTCTTAGATATTACGTCCACTCAATCCTATGAAGGAAAAAAAGGACAAGGAACAGCATGGCTTGTATTAGGCTGTGGGCATACAACTATTGAAAAACCATTGATATTCGTTGAAGGATTTGATCCGACAAACAGCCTTGGCCCAGCAGACTACTATTATCCCAATTACTTTCAAGATAATGGCGAAGACCGCCCGACAACCTATTCAAGAGAATTCCCTCATAGACAAGTGTTCCAGACAAATACTGCCACGAACACTACTCTGGGTGAAGAACTCTACAAAGCAGGATATGATGTGATCATTGTTGATTTTGGACCGGAGACTCCTAGTTCAGATAATGCTATTAGTAATCTCGGAGGCGGAGATTATATCCAAAGAAACGCTTATGTGGTAGAAGATCTCATTGAGGAGATAAATTCAACTAAAGTTGGCGACATTGAAAATATCGTTGTCGGTGCAAGTATGGGTGGGCTCATTGCGCGGTATGCATTAGCTGATATGGAAGATAGGAATATTGACCATAAAAGCAATTTATTTGTGTCATTTGATTCACCTCAAGCCGGTGCATATATTCCTATAGGGGTTTTACATATCTTAAGTTGGTTAAATAGACAGTCTGGTGCAAAACCACAAGAGTTCATTGATGCGGTTGGTGCCGTAAGCTGCCCTGCAGCTCAACAAATGCTGATACTTAACCCATTTGCTACCAGTCAAGTTAATAATAGCGATTTCTTTGACGACCTTATTGATATTGGCGGCTATCCAAATGATCTTCGAAAAGTAACGATCGTCAATGGAAGCCTCAATGCTTCAAGCCAAGGTATTGGAGACGGTATGAAGATCTTTGATTGGCAGCCTGATTTTGGAAAAGAGTGGATCGTACCCGCACTTGGAATTTATTGTCAAAAAAGAGGTAGTTTTGAAGCATGGGAATTACCTGTACCATCCTCAAGTAAGTTTACTATCGCTAATATAAGAACATGGTGTGGAATATTTGACGGTCCAAGTTACAGGGTCGAGTATGCTAACTTCTCTGGTCCTATAGATAACTCTCCTGGCTCTTTCTCAGACCACACAAAATTTCTTGTTGATGTTTTGAATAAAGCAAATCCGGGTGTAGCTTCTACTGTTAGCTCAGATAACCATTCCTACACTCCTACGATAAGTGCATTGGATGCATTTTATCCTAACACGGCGGGCTATTGGAGGTTTACCCAGTCTAATTTATACTCTACAAACTTCACAAACTCACCCTTTGATAAGATCTTCGGAGGCAACACAAATACATTTCATGTCGATATGTGGAATTTGATCGATAATAATGGTGACTATGTATTTTGGAAATTACTCGAAGACGAAGCGATGATGGACGACCTCTTCTTGCAAAATCGAACGATTGCTTCAGGCAAAGCGATAGACTTTGAAGCAAGGAAGACAATATCGGCAGGGACAAATGTGACCAGTTATTTTGACCAAGGTCCGTTTATACTTTCCAGCGGGTCCACGGTTAATAAGATGCGTGCTGGATCGAAGATCACATTCAGAGACGGTTTCCGTGCATCCGGCACCTTACATGCATATATAGATGCTTTTGATGAATGTGAGTGGCCTTCGACAGCACGTTCACAAAATCCACCCGCTGCTAAACAAAGTGGTACTCTAACTACTCCTCAACCAGTGGCGCTATCTATATATCCAAATCCCACTAACGAAGATATAAATATATCCTATAATGTACCAGAAGAGGGGAATATTCACATAGAGATATACGATGTTTTGGGTAGTAAGATATCAACCATTCTTTCTGAAGTTCAGAACGCGGGTGAACATTCTATTCGCTATTCATCAAGAATGCTTGCTTCAGGTTCATACTTGATTCGTCTACAATATGGATCTATAGTAAAGACCATGAAGGTTGTGGTTTCAAAGTAGCATTCTTAATGCTATAACCCTAATGGTTTGAGAGATTATATCGCTCC
>DATDEW010000020.1:0-4646 GCA_036522935.1 Kapaibacterium sp. (SeqCode) | reverse complement strand
ATAGTTATCCCCCATATATCCTTTACAAAAGAATACCTTACGATGCTTATTGCAATACTCGGGACTACCATTTCCCCGTACCTATTTTATTGGCAGGCATCTGAAGAAGCCGAAGAAGAAGAGGATGATCCGAACGCGAAGCCGCTTATCGAAGCACCAAAGCAAGCAAAAAAGGAATTTCAACGGATCAATATAGATACATCAGTAGGAATGGCATTCAGCAATACGGTAGCATTCTTCATTATGCTTGCCACAGCCTCAACCTTACATAAGACCGGCATAACAGAAATTGACTCCGCTGCACAAGCAGCGCAGGCACTTGAACCGCTGGCGGGGAAATATGCATCCTTACTCTTTTCGTTTGGTATTATCGGAACGGGGCTTCTTGCTCTGCCTGTGCTTGCCGGTTCGGTAGCATATGCCATTGGCGAACTGCTGGGCTATCCTGTTGGACTTGAAAAAAAGCCAAGAGAAGCAAAAGTGTTCTACGGCGTGATCGCGGGAATATTAGGAGTAGGATTTCTCTTGAATTTTATTGGTATTAATCCGATGAAGGCGTTGTACTACGCGGCAGTAGCCAACGGTATATTATCAGTCCCAATCATGTTCATGATGATGATAATGTCGCGCAACTCAAAGATCATGGGCACCTTCACTCTCTCCAAGCCCCTTAAGATACTCGGCTGGATGGCGACAATAGTAATGTTTCTGGCAGCCCTCGGGTCCTTGCTGTAAACGATTTAATGACAGTCCTGTTTGACTCTCTCTATCTTTGATACATCGAACCCAGCCCTTGATGCAGAATCGAGAAGTGACTTCGTAACAGATTCATCAAGTTTTGATTCTCGCGAGAGTATCCAGAGATATTCGCGAGAAGGAGTGCCTACCATTACATATTGATAATCTTTGTCTAAGGCAATGATCCAGTAGTCACCTGTAAACGGCCAAAAGAATCTGACCTTTAACTTTGAATTCGATGCAGTATCAACCACCCAAGCAGTAGCATTTGCTTCATCAATCTTTGAATGATTATCAACATTACGACCACGATTAGTGACCTTTACATCACCATTCTCTTTGAGAGAATAGGTAGCAGTGACGCACTCCAATCCCTTTTCAAATGAATTGGGAAGACGTACAATTTCATACCAAGTCCCCATGTACTTGTTTACGTCGACTTTATCAACTGTTTTGAGATGTGGATAATCCGAGCCGCATGAAGATAGCATCATAATAGCTATCAACAATAATAAGACTTTCTTCATTGATTTATTTGATTATTGTAACTTCTCGTGAAGTTCCTGCACACTCAAGACACTGTGCTCACCTGTTCGGAGGTATTTTACTGCGCTAACGACACTAGCTGCCGCAGTTAGGGTTGTTATGAACGGGACTTTGTAGGCGATAGCTGCCCAACCGATCTCGTATTCTGCGATACGCGATATTTCGCCTGTCGGAGTGTTGATGACAAGCTGCACTTCCCCATTCTTGATGGCATCGACAATGTTCGGTCTGCCTTCTGATACTTTGAGGATGTTCTCGACGGGTATGCCTTGCTCTTTGAGATACTTTGAGGTACCACTTGTTGCGATAACTTTGAAGCCAATATCAGAAAGTCCTTTGATGATCTCCGTTGTCTTTGGTTTCTTATCGAGGTCGCGGAGCGAGACGAATACTGTGCCTTCTGTCGGAATTCTGAGATTTGCAGAAATATGCGACTTAAGTATTGCTTCACCAAAATCTTTACCAAGCCCCATGACTTCACCGGTCGAACGCATTTCCGGCCCTAAGAACATCTTGACCTTCGGAAATTTATCGAATGGGAAGACAGACTCTTTGATCGAAACAAAGTTAACCTTCTTGTTGAAGTCTTTAATACCAAGCTCTTTCAAGGTCTTACCGATCATCACCTTCGCTGCGATCTTCGCAAGCGGACGACCCGTTGACTTTGCAACGAACGGCACTGTACGGCTGGCTCTTGGATTCACCTCAAGCACATAGACGGTTTCATCTTTGACCGCATACTGCACATTGATAAGCCCGATAACATTGAGCGCTTCAGCAAGTTTGCGAGTATGACTTACGATCGTGTCATACACTTTATCAGAAGCATCGTAAGGCGGAATAACACTTGATGAGTCACCCGAGTGAATACCGGCCTCTTCGATGTGCTGCATAACACCACCGATGACGATATCGCCTGTCATATCGCGGATAGCATCAACGTCAAACTCGTAGGCATCTTCCAAAAATCTATCGATGAGAACTGGACGTTCGTTGCTTACGCCTTTTGCATTCTCCATGTATTCTGCAACTGCTTCGCTGCGGTAGCAAATTTCCATAGCTCGACCACCAAGTACGTAGCTCGGACGAACAAGAACAGGATACCCAATTCTATCAGCGACTTCAACGGCTTCTTCTACAGTCGTTGCCGTTCCGTAAGGAGGGCACTTGATGCCGAGGTTATCAATCAACGCTCCAAAACGCTTACGATCTTCTGCGGCGTCGATGTTGTCTGGTGCAGTACCTAATATCTTAACTCCGGCAGCTTCAAGTGGCTTTGCAAGTTTGAGCGGCGTTTGTCCGCCGAAAGTAACAATGACTCCATCGGGCTTCTCATGATCGAGGATGTTCATCGTATCCTCAAATGTCAGCGGCTCGAAGTAGAGTTTGTCGCAGGTGTCGTAATCAGTCGAGACGGTCTCGGGATTGCAATTGATCATTATCGTCTCATAGCCCTCTTCTCGAAGAGCTTTGGCGGCATGAACGCAACAATAATCAAATTCTATACCCTGCCCGATACGGTTCGGTCCCCCTCCAAGAATCGCTACTTTTTTGCGGTTTGTCCGGACGGACTCATTTTCCTGCTCGTAGGTAGAATAATGGTATGGCGTCTCGGCGGCAAATTCCGCAGCGCAGGTATCAACCGTCTTGAAAACGGGAATTACGCCAAGTTCTATACGTTTGGCACGGACTTCCGCCTCCGTAACGCCAAAGATCTCAGCAAGTTGCTTATCACTAAATCCGTCGCGCTTAGCGTCGACGAGGAGCTGGGTGGTTATATTGAACGAACTCATTAAGTGCAAATTTACGGAGAAAAACGTCTCCTTCACTCAAGAGTTTGAATTCAGAAGAAATGAATATATTCGTCTAGATTATGGTTAGTAACATACTCATTTTTCAAGACGTTAACGACATTCAACATCATGAATAGATTTCTCTCATTACTTCTAACGGTATCGGTTATTTTTCTCGTAAGTTGTAAAGACGACGACACATCCCAGCCGATCGACGAACGCACCAACTCCGAAGTAACAGGTGATGTGATGGCTACGACTATTGGTCAAGAAACAGGTGGAGCCGGCATCATAGCACAAGATGCTGCAAATCTTGCCGAAGGCTTCTCATTTAGCAATAGCGTATTCACCAAAGGTGGTGTTGTCACAAGCTTAGACTCAACTTATGACCCTGCTACAAAGACTCACACTGTCATTCTTGTGCGAAACAAGACATTTGGCTTATTCTCATATAACGCAACAATGAGATACGACTACATATTTTATACAGGACCACTTGCGACGGCTTCGTTTACAAAAGGTGTGACTGATAAGATCATGTTAAGTGTAAACGGACGTAATCAAATACTTACACCGCGAATAAATTCAGACGATTCGTCGCATGGTGATTTTGTCGTGACAGGAATGGCTATAGGCGGTGCACAACCGACCATGAACGGTTCATACTGGCGCGGCGGCACTAATGTTTTGACCAAAGCACTTCAAGGGAAAAGTGTAACGACAGACCAAATGATAAATTTTACAAACTGCCTACTTAATCGTACATCCGATACAACAGTATCAATGACGGGTACAGCGACAGCAACATATAACGCAACCGGCAGCGAAGGGCACACTGTAACTCGCAACATTGTAGCAGTCTTCAACGGTGACGGCACCGCAACCCTTGCAATGACACGCATAAATCAGGGCGTGACCGATTCATGCATGGTTGATGTCAAGACCGGCAAATGGTTGAAGTGGATAACCACAAAGTAAACGTGCGTGGCAGATATATTCATCTCTTATTCGCGTAAAGATACCGCCGAGGCACAAACCCTTGCTGGTGAACTACGTGCGAACGGATATGAAGTATGGATAGATGTTTCCGGTATTCACGCGGCTACGTCGTGGTCGCGTGAGATTGTTGAGGCGATTGATGTATGTAGTGTTTTTCTTGTTCTGCTCTCACCACATTCGCTTACATCGCCCAATGTAACCAAAGAGGTCTCTCTTGCCTCGGAGTCACGCAAGACAATACTTCCCGTTGATATCGGACAAGTAGAGCTCACCTCTGACCTTCGCTATCAACTAGCAGGATTACAACGAGTATCTATTAAAGACCGCGACGCAATACTCAAAGGACTACAGCGACTTAATATCACAACTGCTCGAAGCGCTCCGGCTTCGACAACACAAACCATAAGTCCACCGCTAAAACGAACTGATTCACGTATCTCAATCGCTGTACTTCCCTTTGATGATTTATCTCCGGGCAAAGACAATGATTGGTTCGCAGATGGACTTGCCGATGAACTCATCAATGTTCTCTCCGAGCTTCGGACGTTGCGTGTGACTGACCGTCGAACG
>DATDEW010000019.1:0-4691 GCA_036522935.1 Kapaibacterium sp. (SeqCode) | reverse complement strand
AGAATGACCAGATCGTCGACATACGCAACTACAGCATCCCCGGTGAAGCAGAGTCAATGAGAGAATTCTATACACGTGCAACGGCGATCCCGAGCATGTAACTTTATACCCGTAGGGGCACACGGGTTGTGCCCACTTTCGGATGTATATAAAATTTTGAAGAGAGCATCCCGCCGAACCGCTACCTCACAACCCTAAAACTAATGCTCTTTGTAAGCACACCATCGCTCACCCGCAAGATATACACTCCAGCTGCAACATCGCCTATCGCTATCGGTAAAGAATTCTTTCCTGCGAAATAGACTTTCTCTCGCATAACTGCCACTTCCCTGCCAAGCATATCATAGACTGCAAAGGAAAGCTTCTTCTCTTCAAGTGATGTAAATAATACATTCACTATATCGCCGGTAAGCGGATTGGGAGTTAACAATATATCCTCTAACGGAAGATCATACTTCACTGATTGAGTTTGCAAGATCCCTCTGAAATAGATGACATCAATTGAATCACTACCGAAATAATCGCAAATAGAGACAAGTTGCGCCTCTCGAACAGCGTGTTTTGGTTTTAATGGATCAGGTGTAAACGCGATATCGAACCAATCGGAATCACCTGACTGTAAAATGAAATTAGAGAGCGACGGGGCTTCGGTATTTAGTATTGAGAATTCAGCAGCATCTTTACCAGTAAGATAAACCCGCTTTATTAACGTAGGATCATTCGGTTTAGGATTGAATAAAATAACATGCCTGATCACGGGAGAATTGACATCACCAATAACGCTATCGATATATCTATCCCATTGAACTGTTGATGACATCAGAACTTGTTCTTCGCCCTTAGATCGCTCTTGCTGAGCAGATACAAGATTGGGGAAAATCAATGCCAAAAGAACAACTAAAATAAGCGAGTATCTTATCATGTGAGAATGTATCAAGTGAACATAGAACGGTCGTGCCTCTACGTAACACAAACCTAGAGAATAAACATTCGCTCAGACCTACAACATAACGAGCATTCTATAGTGTAAGGACGTAGTCACTCCTTTTTTCAAATTCTTCATCGTACCACTCTAAAGCTCATACTCTTAGTCAGCTGGCCATCGCTCACTCGCAAGATATACATCCCTGCCGAAACATCACCAATAGCTATCGGTAAAGAATTCTTTCCTGCGAAATAGACTTTCTCTCGCATAACTGCCACTTCCCTGCCAAGCATATCATAGACTGCAAAGGAAAGCTTTTTCTCTTCAAGTGATGTGAATGATATATTCACGATATCGCCCGTAAGCGGATTCGGCGTGATGAGGAAATCAGCAATAGGTAACTCCCTGACACTTGTTTGTGCAGAATCTACACTCCCGTAGAGATCAATATAGATCGCGAGGTCGGATGATACTTGTGCTCCGAGTCGTGCATGTCGTTTCATTGCCAGCGGCTTGGTAAGATCAGCTTTAAATGTTACATCTACATAGATAGAGTCAAAAGGAGTTAGTTCAAGATCTGTCGTGCCGCCGATCTGTGTTTTCGAAATATAGAACTCCGGGGCATCAGGTCCTTCGATGAATACCTTTGAAATAATTGGATATAGATTTGTATTGTTTCGCAAGTAGGCACGTCTGGTTTGTTGAGCCTGTGAGGTACTGACGGGGAAATGTAATGAGTCTCTATCCCATGATATATCAGTTATGGCGCCGACGCCGGTTAGTTTTGAAATACGTTTATACACAGAATCGTATGGAACAGGAATATCCGTTATCCAAAACAGCTCTGCCGTATCCTTCATTGTCCCTTCAGGGGCATAGCATATATTGAAGAAGACTGTATCGCCCCATGCTAATACCTTTGGCAGCTGCGCAGCGCTTTCATCTGAGATCGAAAAGTAATTTGCAAACCCGAACGTATAGTTTTGCAATGTAAATGGCACTTCACCCCTATTGGTCACAAAAACACGTTTACTGCAATCAGTTGCCCCAAGAGCAACATTCCCAAAGTTTGCATTCGATGCATCAATGAGACCAGTTTTATAGAAGTACGTGAAGGCCTGCGAACCTACCTTGCAGGTGTCGGAATAGATAGATACGAAGTTCGTATTTGTTTGAAGTTCCTTCGGATAGACACGGAGTGTTACCTTTAGCGAATCGCCCGGCTGCAGAACCGCCGGAAGAAGCGGGTTCGTCGAGATGATAGTTGCATTCGGGTCGGTGAAATCTATTTTTGCATGTGTGATAACATAGCTTTCTGCTATGCTGACATTATGGAAGGTTATTGTGGTATCCTTCGGGATGTTGTATTTAGTTGATGTGAGTGTTATCGGTTCTTCGCCTCCTGCAATGCCGACAGAAATAATATTCGATAGATGAATGAGCCGTGTCCCGCTTGAAGATGCTACATAGAGATATGCCTCGGCAGGTAGAACGGTATTATCTTTTGTAATACGGAGCGTTACGACTGAATCGCTCCAGTCATATGCTATTTCGCGTGAACGGTACGGCGAAGCCGGAGTAATGAACGAGCAGTTCTTGGAGACATATATTGTGCCAGCGGAATCGGGTTTGATAATGTCAGAAGTCGGGTCATCAAGAAGCATAGCCGCTTTTATCACGGACCCTTTAACAGCGTCCCATATTTTCACATCATACCCCATGCACGATGTATCTATCTTGAATCCTATCGTTGCCGAGGTCGGAATGCTATCAAGATAGCCCGCTGGTGCAGAGAAGGCAGTGTACTTATCGGCACCATTATTTACTAGCTCACCTGTACTCGAAAAGGCTCTAGACCCGAAATTATACACCATGAACGGAAATCGCGCACGAAAATGATATGTGAGAGTATCCTTTAATAAATATGTCTTTCCCATCAGTCCAGAATGATTGGGTATGTTTTGGTACACTTTAACAACACTAAGCCCGGCATTTGGTATATTTACGTATGGTGCTCCGTTTTTAGACACTTGAATTGAATCATACAACCCCTTTGGCGCGATCACATTAATATAGTTCTTGACGATAAGATTATCGCTGCGTGTTGATCCTCGCACAAAATACGATGTCCGCCAATTCTTTATTGGTACGATGGTCATCATACTCGGACGAGGGAATGGAGCTTTTGCACTTTGATTTGTAATATCGTATTGGAATACATTGAAATTATCGCCAAGCCCGCCTGAACCGTTATGTGATGAAAAGTCTGTAGGCGATTCTACTTCAAACTTATCTCTAACATTATATCTGCTAATATCCATAGTAGTACTACCAGCAAAGCCAGCTATCCACATATCTATATAAGTCCCATCTTTGTTAAAAACAGAGGTCCTGTAGTTTTCACCGGTAGCATCACCATTATATGGGTCAGAATCTACCATTGGTATAGAAACAAAACCGGTATTGGTACCATATTCAGCCGGGAGCATTTGCTCTATTATGTAGTCTCGTCCTTCTAACGACCTACTCCCCACACTGCCATATCCCATATTCTCATGTCCGGAGATCACTGCAACGGGTTTATCTGATTGCACCAGAGAACCGGAGATATCATTATCATTTGAACCGCAGTGCGACTTAACGAAGTAACTTTGTCCGCGTTGAAGTTTTATTGTGTATGGCTGTGGTGTTCCTGATGATCCGGGACCACTAATAACACCAGGATGTTTTCCGCCCTGTGTGGTAGATGTCGGCGTCAATGTCACACTCGTATTATTATGTACACCTATTACAAGGAAGTATCCGCATGCAATATCAAGTTCTGAAGGACCTCTGCCACCTAACATAGCAAGCTCACCATCAGGATTATCATTATATGAACCTACTACATAATTTCTCCCAAGCGCAACCGTTGAAAGCGCAAGATACTCGCCTCCAGCACATGCGCCTTGGCTGTAATACATCACTGATACTGGATGCTCGGAAGTGATATGGACTGAACGGTACTCGGCGAAGAGGTCGCCGTAATCTTTCATCCTCATGCGGTTGGTATCGAGCGGTATCTCGACCGTCTGTTTTGCCTTGACGAAGTGTTCGGTTGGCAGTGATTCTTTTCCCGAAACCGAATCAAAATACGATACGAAGACCTTTGTATCCTGATAGGCGCTGACGAATGCGAAGATACCGAAGAACTTCTTGGTATCTTCGGGCACAACTCTATTATAACTTGGCCTCAGATACCCAAGATAGAAATCCCTTCCTTCGGCAGGTATGCCTTGTGAGCGGAGCGAGGTACAAACGACCAGTAGAAAAAACGCTAAAATGGCTTTGTGTTTCATATTGTGCAACATAGGTACACAATAGAAACGATTAAGCCCGCCAAAGTTACAGGGTAGTCGGTAGTTTTTTGTCGTTAGTCGTTAGCGGGGATAGGGAAAGAGTGAGATAACCTCACCCTGTATCCCTCTGCTTAAAAAGGAGAGGGAGTCAGTTCAGAATGGTAATTTACAACCCTATCGCCAACGGGTGAAGCGGTTCGTAAAGGCCTACGGAGCCACCACTGGGCAGGATGATACTTGTGAGTTTGCCCCAGTCTTCATCTGATATACCGCTGCACATTATCCCTTTTGATTCAAGATCAGCTATCGTCTTCAGAAGGTTATCACATATAAAATATATCTCATGAAATCCTTCATAGTCACTCGGATGAACGGCGACCTCCGAAGGAGGCAGCTTGAAGATAAGATTACCGTCTCCGGCATCGACG
>DATDEW010000018.1:0-7234 GCA_036522935.1 Kapaibacterium sp. (SeqCode) | reverse complement strand
CATTATATATAGTTAGAGGGAAATAGCCTCTATTTTCTATTCTAGGAAAAAACTCAGCCTCTCTACCTATAACAACCTCTCCTACATCAGTATCGTGAGTATAAATTATACCACAACCACCGATAACCTTATAGCCTCTTTCTAGTGTTATACACTCCGTCTCACAAACAAGCGTATCATAGAATATCCCAGTATCTTTGGGAGAGACATTAAATGAAACTATTACATTTGACGTTATTAAACTATCATTAGTAGGTGCCTGTTCAATGATTGTAAATATACTATTATTCTTAAAATAAACTGATTTTAGCACGGAAGATCGTGAAGAGGAGTTAGGGAAGTAGAATATATCTGTAAAGTACCTTTGGTCATTCATAGCTATCCCACCGATATACTTTGAAAGTGTGTTATAGGAGTTATATTGATAGCCAAATTCCTTAAATTTTAAATTAATGATTTTTTGACTATCTTGATTATCTATGATGAGAAGAGCGGCATATCCATTCTTACTAATACTATCAACCAATACAACAAAGCATATATTTTTTGTGTCTGAAGAAAAATCTACTTTACCAGTCCCTAAAAGGTCAAATGATCTGTCGAGCAATACATTATATGATATCTCCGGAGGCTGGACAATGATACCATTTGTATCATTTAGAAGGATAACCGATTTGATACCACCGAGAACTCTTGCGTCATTTACACATACATGCCAACTACTGCACAACGTATCTACAGTCACCAAAATGCTATCTACCCCAGCGATAGACTCTCGGGAGGCGAGGGCAAGCAAGAAGAACAATATGATGTGGCGGAGTTTCATGCGGTATTTATAGTAAATACCCTATCATAGTAAATGGTTGCGGGCAATATTCTGTGCCGCAACCCTACCCCTCCCGATTCTGTTATCTCACCCTCAAATATTCGCTCACATTTTACATGGTAAATACCGATTTTTTTCAGATAACCGACCTGCTCACCGATGAGCAGCGCATGATACAAGATACCGTCCGCTCCTTCGTTGAGGCGGAGGTGCTGCCTATTATCGAAGAGCATAATCAGGCGATGACATTCCCGATGGAGCTTGCGCCGAAGATAGGCGCGCTCGGAATCCTCGGCGCGACGATACCCGAGAAGTACGGCTGCGCGGGGCTTGATAATATCAGCTACGGACTTATCATGCAGGAGATGGAGCGCGGCGATTCATCCATCCGCTCGTTCGCATCGGTACAAAGCTCGCTTGCCATGTACCCTATCTACATGTACGGCACCGAAGAGCAAAAGATGAAGTGGCTGCCGAAGATGGCGAAGGCGGAGTACATCGGATGCTTCGGACTTACCGAACCCGATTACGGCTCGAACCCAAGCGGCATGATAACACGCGCAAATAAAGTTGACGGCGGATATATCTTGAACGGTGCGAAGATGTGGATCACCAACGGCACCATCAGCGACCTTGCAGTTGTATGGGCAAAGACCGATTCCGACGACCCGTCTTCGATACGCGGATACATCGTCGAAAAAGGTATGAAGGGTTTTACTGCGCCGGAGATGAAAGGTAAATATTCGCTCCGCGCAAGCATCACAAGCGAGCTTGTCTTTGCTGACGTATTCATTCCTGAAGAAAATGTATTGCCGGGTGTTCAAGGACTTCGCGGTCCTCTCTCATGCCTAACGCAAGCACGTTTCGGAATATCATGGGGCGCGATAGGCGCGGCGATGGCATGCTTTGAATCATCGGTGAACTATGCAAAGAGCCGCATACAGTTTGATAAACCGATAGCGAGTTTCCAACTCGTACAGCAAAAACTTGCGGAGATGTGGACGGAGATAACGAAGGCGCAACTCCTTTCTTTCCGACTCGGTCAGCTCAAGAACGAAGGCAAGATGCGACCACAGCATGTCTCGATGGCAAAGCGCAACAACGTTGCAATGGCACTCGATGTAGCCCGCGTAGCACGCGACATCCACGGCGCAAACGGCATCTTAGGCGAATACCCCATCATGCGCCACATGGCGAACTTAGAATCAGTCAAGACCTACGAAGGTACGCATGACATCCACACACTCATCTTAGGTCAGGAGATAACGGGAATAGCTGCTTATTCGTAAGTGCGTGTCACAGCGAGGAGAACAAAATGAAGCTTTTATTATGTTGGTTGGATGTATTTCAATAATCATTATGATCATGAAACATGCTCTCATTCTCGCACTTCTGGCATTTGCTATCCCGGCATTTGCAAAGGTTAATGTTCCTTCTCAGGTAAAACTGAAATTTACGGAAGCATATCCGCTCGTTACTAAAGTGCAATGGAGCAAGGCAGGCAAGATCGCCTACCGTGCTGATTTTTCAGTCAAGAAATTTCGCAATTCGGTAACGATCGATACTGGCGGTACGATAATCGAAACGCGAGAAAGCATTAAGCCCTCGACGGCTCCGACCGCTGTGAAGAAGTATATGACAAAGCATTTCCCAAAAGCTCCCACTAAGACTGCAACAAAGGTTACAAACAAAAAAGGATCGACCGCATATTTGATGGTCAATGATTCAACGAGTGTCATTCTTGATGCTGAAGCCAGAAAGTGGAAATCGGTCCAAAATCCATAACTATTTTTTTATAAACAAAATGAATAATCCCGACCGCGACAATGATCTATCGTTAGATCCTGAAGAAGAGAACCTTGATGGTTTGCTCGACGAGGAAGTTAAAGAACTTGAACCCAATGAAATTATCGAACTCGGTGATGATTCATCGCTCGATGATGGCCTCGATATCCCCGGCTCCGAACTTGACGACGAAATGGAAAAGATAGGTGAAGAAGACGAGGAGAACAATTACTACAGCTTAGGCGGCGACGACCACGACGACCTCGAGGAAGATCGTTCGATGGATTGAGTAGTAGCCAACTGCTAACTTTTGTGTGTATTTTGTGTGTAATTGTTAAGAAACTAGTACAAAAGAAGTTTGGATCGTGTCTGTCTACCATCAGCTTTAACTGACACCAGATATACCCCCTTAGGTAGACTGCTAACATCTACTAGAGATTCGTTGTCACTAATTTGCGTATCAACAAGCAAGGATATTACTTTTTGTGCGTTAATATTATACAACTCAATTGTACAAGTTTCACTGTACCGTTCGGCCATTTTTATCCCAACCTTATTGGCATCACGATAATAGTGAAGTGCTATCCCTGCATCAATACTAGTACTTTTACTTTGCTTTACACCTATATTTGTCAAAACGTATCCAATATCCCAGCAGATCAAAGAACCATCCTCTCCCCCGGCAAATAGACGCTCGCTATTGTCTGAGAGTACCATTGAATAAATGTTGTCAATATGTTCAAAAGTATATATGGAATCTCCGGTTTTAGAACTTCTAATGGTGATCTGATTCGCAGCTCCACCAACAACTAAATAGCGGCTATCTTTTGTAAATGCTAGCATACGTGTACTATTGAACCGATCATTTGCTCTGAAAGTAATGATTGGCGCTTCAGATTGTATATCCCATATATGAACAGAGTCTCTAATTGAAACTGCCAATAAAGTCGAATTCGGCGAAATAGCAATTGCACCAATAGGGGTTTTCTCATATTGATACAGTATGACTGGAGTTAAAAATGGCAGCTTCCAAAGACCAAAGTATCCCCCTTCATTTCCGGCCAGAACATATTGGTCATCCTTTGATACTGATATGCTGGTAATTTGATGAGACGTGAATGCGACTGTGTCTAGCCTCTTACCAACCGAATCACGAATTAGTAGCTTCTTACCTCCGCCATCACCAGAGATAATATTACCACTAGAATTAAATATATCGAATGTCCGGTTACCAAATTTGTAATCCATAAACTCATCAATATTATCTTCTTTACGATCTGCGATATTCAAGCGATTCAAAGTTATTAAATATTCCGGGATAGTGCCAATAGATATCCACAAGTAGTCTTGAGACTTAGAGTACTGAATCTTGTTAAATGGGCCGGTACTTGTCATCATTCTATATTTCAACTGACCCGATTCCGGGTTCCAAAATGACAACTCTTGGTCAAGAGCCCCACTCCCGGTAGCTAATGTTTTTTGGTCGGGAGAAAGAGCAATCACTCCAAGATCACCTTGATGCCCATGAACAACCTCCTTGATGAACTTTCCGGTGTTGGTCTCATATAAGTTAAATCGATTACATGCAGAATAGTACACGATGTCATCTGCAGCTATACCACTTGACATAAAACCAATTGAGCCACCACTGCAACCGTCATAAACATACTCTTGAAGTAATTCTCCGGTTAAGAAGTTATACAACTTGCTATTAACAGAAGTGGTATCGTATGATCCTTCCGCAGAGTATACCACTAATTTAGAATCTGAAGATATTGCAAAGGAATTAATGTACCCTGTGTCTCTGATTTCGCGATATAAAGTCCCTGCTTCAATATTCCAAACAGATACTCTCTTATTTACACCAGCTGTCAATAGCCACTTGCCATCTGGAGAAAATTTTATCTTGTATGGTGATTGTATTGGGAATGAATGTACTACTTTACCAAGAGCTACGTCAAAGATTTGAACGGTAGAGTCATGTGCGAATGAGCAAGACAAGTATTTGTTGTCTGCAGAAAACGCTACGCTGTGAACAGAATGAGACGGTGCACTAATTCTATATAATACTTTTTTTGCAGCTACATCAAAGATGACAATTCCACTTGCAGTGCCCGCTAGTAGTTTATTGTCTGAAGACATTGTAAGATCAGTGAACTGATCACCGCTACTTAAGTATTGCTCCTCAACTCCTGTTGCTGCATCTACAATATGTACGCCGTACCTGGCAAAATAACAAACCTTAGTGTTATCATTGGAGAATGATGCTGCATCCACTCTGTCCGGAAATGATTTCATCCATAGTGGCTTATTAGCATCGAATTGTGTGCAAAAAAGAGTCTGGTGATAACCAGTATTTGGACTGCTAAAGACAACCCCGCCAAGGTAGTACTTCGAATCACCTGACACGGCTCGCACCCCCATTGTGCCGGGCTTCAACCAAACGATATCATTGTGTTGGGCAAGGCCATCAGAAGCAATAGCTAGACTTACTACTATAAGTACATAAATTAGATTTTTCATGGGGATTAAGTAATGATTATTTTACAACAGCTTTATATCATAAAATAATTTCTTTCTCCCTGTTATACTCTCCTGCGCACAAGCGTACCTCTTTCACTCATCAGAACTACTTATCGGCAGTTTTAATAGTGCATCGACGATCATATTTTTATAAAAAATAATGTTTATCATATTACTTTAATGCCCTCTGACCGCTCTTTATGCAACGATCAGAGGGCATCTACAAAAACAATCAAAGATTAGAGTTGGTACTTCGTACCAATTGAGAAATACAATGTATTCGCCCTCGGCTCTTTTCCAAATGGTGTATATGATTCATCAAAGACTGCCGTCAGCCCGTACGAATAATCTACGTTGAAAGTAAACGAGAGGAAGTCGATACCTGCACCGATAACAGCTCCCAGCATTGGATTTTTGAAATCGTTGCTCGTAAGAGCTTTATTGCTTTGCTCTATCGAAGTAACTATCCCCAAGTCAAGGCCAAAATGGACATTGATATTCATAGGGTTATCTTTATTTTCGTTACTAAGCATTCTCACGCCGACCATGAGTGGAATACGTAAAACATTAATGTCTGTGTTGCCTAGCGTAGCGGTATCAACGATAGGACCGGATGTGGACTGGAATTCACTATTGAGCATAACATACTGAAATCCCGGTTCAAAGTAGAACTGATCACCAAAGCGGAAGTTCACACCAAGGTGCCATCCAATTCGTGCCTTTGATTCCAGCCCTTCCGGTTCATTATTTAATGCGGAATAGGTCATTCCTATCATTGGATTAATGACGGTTGTCATCTTTACTTTGGCAACTACCGTGTCGGTTTGAGCTGCAAGGACGGTAGGAAAATAGATCAATGCTAATATTATGAGCTTTTTCATATAATATCTCCTTTTGGTGAGATTAAAAAAATGGACCATATCTTATTACAACCAAAAACTATGCCATAAAATATGCAGTTTCAAGAAGGAGTTTTACTCAAAACATCCTTACAAAAAACTTCTTAGGCAAAAATACGAGCTCGTATAAAAATAGTTTTACATAAGAATCCGAAACAGTTACATCATTATGGATTTGGTCACTGTTTGTCTTATCTCATGCATAACATTATCAACAATAGGCTGTAAAGAAATTAGCTTATTTTTCATAGACCGCACCTAACATAGAGAACTTAAAACCCGCGATCTGATTATTCGCCTTTAATACTTCGTAAGTATACTTCCTGCGGATAATGTATGGAGGAATGGAAAGCAGTATAGATAGAGGCGGGATGACCATCAAAAGTTTTTTGCCAAAATGATAGTGCGGCTATTGACCCAAGCATTTTCTAGTAAATATGTTAAAAGGCAAAATAACGAAAACTTTACTGAGGATCTTTATACCTACGAACGAACTCCTTTTTCCACTGGTCAAACTCACCAGTGAGTATCTTCACTCGTGCTTCACGGACTATCTCTTCATAGAAAGTCACGTTGTGCATCGTGGCTAAGATAAGTCCGGTTATCTCGGCGCTATTATAGAGATGGTGGAGATAACTCTTTGTGAAATTTTGTGATGCGTAACTATTGGTCTCAGGGTCGATGGGAGTGTGGTCGTGCTTGTGTTTGGAGTTCTTGATGTTTATTTTGCCGCTGCGTGTGAAAAGCTGACCATTGCGTGCATTGCGCGAAGGCAATACGCAATCGAACATGTCAATTCCTTTTGCAATACATTCAACAAGATCAACCGGCGTGCCTACCCCCATCAGGTAGCGCGGCTTCTCTTTTGGAAGAACTTCCGTCGTCCAATCGGTCACTTGATACATCACTTCATTCGGTTCGCCGACAGCAAGTCCGCCGATAGCGTATGCAGGTGCGTTCATTGCGACAAGTTTTTCCGCGCATGACTCGCGCAAGTCGCGATGCACACCGCCTTGCACTATCAAGAACTGCGCCTGATCATATCCATGAAGCGGCTTAGTCTTTTCATTGTGCTCCATCGCACGCCCAGCCCAACGAACTGTACGCTCGACGGCCTGCTCAACAACATAACGTTCCGCGTTTGAGGGCGGACATTCATCAAGCGGCATATACATATCGGGACCAAGGTCGCGCTCTATCT
>DATDEW010000017.1:0-2091 GCA_036522935.1 Kapaibacterium sp. (SeqCode) | reverse complement strand
CGTGCACAGATCATCCGTGTGATCGCATGTGAACTCGCGCGTATATCATCACACTTGCTTGCTGCAGGTGCGCTCGCTATGGATGTTGGATCGCTTACTGTTTTCGTATGGGCACTCCGCGAACGTGAGAAAATATACGATATCTACGATGTACTCACAGGTGCGCGTTTTACTGTCAGCTATATGCGTATCGGCGGAATGGCGCAAGACATTACCGATGATTGCGTCAAGATGATAAAGGATTTTCTTGACGGTCTTCCGGAAGCTACCAAAGAGATCGGGAAGATGCTCCATAAGAACCGCATTTTCATTGAGCGCTGCGAAAGCATTGGCATCATGCCACCGGACGAAGCATTGGATGTTGGTTGGACGGGTCCGAACCTTCGAGGTTCAGGAATTGCTTACGATATTCGCCGCGATGCACCGTATCTTGTCTATCCGGAACTTGATTTTAATGTCATCACGCGTCAAGAGTGCGATGTGTTGGCACGTTACTTCGTTCGCTTTGATGAAGTTGCCGAAAGCGTAAAGATCATTCGTCAATGTTTGGATATGCTCAAGCCGGGAGCGATACTTTCCGAAGATGCAAAGGTCGTCCTTCCGCGCAAAGATGAGGTATATTCCAATATGGAAGATCTCATCAATGATTTTATGCTTACGAATTTTGGACAAAAGCCACCAATCGGTGAGAGCTACTCATCTATCGAAGCATCAAAGGGTGAACTAGGCTGGTATCTCGTCTCTGATGGTACAGGTCAACCATGGCGCTCAAAGATTCGCAGCCCTAGCTTTGTGAACTTACAGGCATTGCCACGTTTGCTTGAAGGCTCAATGATATCGGATGTTGTTGCTATCATCGGTTCACTTGACCCGATCATGGGTGAAGCGGATAAATAATGATAGAGAGCATGGTTTTAAAAATTGAAGGAATGCACTGCGGCGGATGTGTTCGCAGTGTTACCAATGCCATCAAACGGGTTGTCGGTGTGAAGGATGCGGAAGTGTCTCTTGAGAAGGAGACCGCTTCTGTCGAGTTTGACAAAGAAGTAACGAACCTCTCAGAAATTCGTACAGCAGTTGAAGAAGCGGGCTATAAGATCGCCGCTTAACTATTGAATACACCAACTGTCATATCCACAAAAGAAGAACGATTCCTTGTCGAGGGCATGGATTGCGCAGCATGTGTTACGCGTATTGAAACCGCAATTGGTAAACTCCCAGGCATCGAACGCGCCTCCGTAAATCTTGCAACAGGTGAAGCATCTGTCCTCTATCATCCGAATCAACTTGATGCAAAGAAGATAACAGAAGCAGTTGACAGGATTGGCTATAAGGCAGTCGAGTTGCCTGAGGACGACCTTTATGCTCATCGAACCGAAGAAAGTGAGAAGATATACAAGACAAGGAAAATCAAATTCATTGTCGCTCTCGTTCTTACGCTTCCGGTTTTTATTATCAGTATGTTAATGCTGGAGTTCAAAGGGAGTGACTGGGTGCAGTTCATCCTTGCAACTCCTGTAGTTCTCTGGAGCGGTTCACATTTCTTTACGGGTGGCTGGAAAGCAGCGATTGCGAAAGCGCCGGATATGAATACGCTTATTGCATTAAGTGTTGGTACTGCGTATCTCTATAGTGCACTCTATACAATTTTTCCGCATTTTCTTCCTCACTCTTCGGCTTCATGTGCGTATTTTGAGTCTGCAACGACAATCATAACTCTTGTTCTACTCGGTGGACTCATGGAGATGCGAGCAAGCAGAAAAGCTGGAGAGGCAATGCGCTCGCTCCTTGGTAAGCAGGCAACGACAGCAACCCTCGTTCGTAACCTGATTGATACAACAGTCCCGATAGAGAATATCCGAGTTGGTGATACGCTTCGCGTCCGTGCAGGTGAGAAGATACCTCTTGACGGAGTAATTTCTATTGGCAGTGCTTCGATAGATGAATCAATGATGACAGGTGAGTCAAAACCTGTTGCAAAGCATGAAGGCGATGAAGTCATTGGCGCTACCATTGCATCAACCGGTACGTTCGAGATGAAAGTCACACGTATTGGGAAGAATACGGTTTTGCAGCAGATAGTCCGCCTTG
>DATDEW010000016.1:0-4660 GCA_036522935.1 Kapaibacterium sp. (SeqCode) | reverse complement strand
GTTTCCGCATGAACCGTCAGCGCGTCAGCGTGTATCCGAACTAAGAGTTTCTCACAACTCACACGAAAGAAGCGAGGAATCACACCTCGCTTTTTTATTTGTCCTGAATAAAAAATGTCTTCAATAAAAAAAAGCGCGCTCAAAGTGAGCGCGCTTTTTTATTAACTATGTGTGAGTGGCTTAGAAACGACCTCTGCCGCCTCTGTCTCCGCCTCCGCGGAAACCACCACCGCCGCCACGACGATCGCCATCGCGACCACCACGGAATCCGCCGCGGTCACCACCTCTGTCGTCACGCGGAGCGCGTTCACGCTCTACGTATCCTTCAGGCTTCTCCATAAGAGCTTTGCGGCTCAAAGAGAATTTACCATCAGGCTTAACAGCGATAAGCTTAATATCGAACTCGTCGCCGACCTGAATGAGGTCACTGACGTTCTCGACGCGGTTATAATCTATTTCCGAAATATGGAGCAAGCCCTCTTTCTTCGGTAAGAACTCCATGATCGCGCCAAGGCCTTCACGTACTTGCGTTACTTTCGCTTTGTACGTTGCGCCTTCTTCCGGCTCACGAAGCATACCTTCGATGATAGCCTTTGCTTTCGCAGCAGACTCACCATTGACAGCAGAGATAGTAAGTGTACCATCGTCTTCGATAGTAATATCTGATACACCTGAATCCGCCTGAATAGCGCGAATGTTCTTTCCGCCAGGTCCGATGATAAGACCGATACAATCTGTCGGTACTTTTATCGTCGTCATACGCGGTGCGAACGGCGAGAGATCCTCAGCAGGTGCTGCGATAGCTGCATCCATCTTATCTAAGATGTGGAAGCGTCCTTCGCGTGCCTGATTGAGTGCCTTCTCGAGAAGCTCAAAGCTGATGCCCTTGATCTTCATATCCATCTGGCAAGCAGTGATACCTTCGCGTGAACCACAGACCTTGAAGTCCATGTCACCGAGGAAATCTTCGTTACCGAGAATATCAGAAAGAACAGCTGTGCGGTCACCCTCTTTGATAAGTCCCATTGCAATACCTGCAACCGGCTTCTTGAGAGGAATACCTGCATTAAAGCATGCAAGTGAGCCTGCGCATACTGTAGCCATTGATGATGAGCCGTTCGACTCAAGAATATCGCTAACGATACGAAGCGTATATGGGAATTCCTCTTTTGAAGGAATAAGGTTCTTCAACGCGCGTTCAGCCAAGTTACCGTGACCGATCTCGCGGCGACCTGTGCCTGTCATTCTGCCAACCTCACCGACCGAGAACGGCGGGAAGTTATAGTGAAGCATGAAACGCTTTGTCGTATCTGGTGAAAGACCGTCAAGCATCTGCTCTGCGCGGCTTGAGCCGAGTGTTGCAGTTGCGATCGCCTGTGTCTCACCGCGTGTAAAGAGTGCCGAGCCGTGTGTACGCGGTAAGATACCGATGTCACACTGGATAGGACGGATCTGCGATGTGCTGCGTCCGTCAAGACGTACACCGTCAGCAAGAATCATCTCACGCATTTCGCGCTTCTCGATGTCATACATGATGCCTTTGATGTATGCTTCTTTGGTTGCATACGCCTCGTCACCAAGTTCTGCCTTCAATGCTTCGAGCACTGCATCTTTAGCCGCTTTGGTCTTCTCAGAACGCTCTTCCTTTGCAAGAATTGTGCGAGCGAGCTTACCAATGTTCGCTGCTGCCAAAAGCTCGATCTTTGCATCGAGTTCTTTGTCATAGACTTTCTCTTCGACAATACGCTTTGTCTTGATGCCGAATTCCTTACCGATGCGCTCCATGCCTTCACAGATAACCTTTACAGCATCTGCACCTGCTTTGATCGCAACAAGATATTCCTGCTCGGAAATTTCTTTTGATTCACCTTCGACCATGAGGATAGAATCTTTTGTACCTGCTACGACAAATTCGTAATCGGCTTCATCTAATTCTGCAAAGGTCGGGTTGATGATCATATTGCCGTTCAAACGAGCAATACGAACTGCAGCGATCGGCTCCGGGAATGGAACATCTGAAATGTAGAGTGCAAGTGATGCGCCAATTGTGCCGAGTACATCCGAATCATTCTCACCGTCTGACGAGAGGATCGTTGCAACGAGCTGTGTCTCAAATCGCCATGTCTTTGGGAACATTGGGCGGATAGGACGATCGATAAGACGCGCCGAAAGCACTTCCTTCTCTGAAGGGCGCGCTTCACGTTTGAAGTAACCGCCCGGTATCTTACCGCCGGCTGCTTGTCTCTCGCGGTACTCTACCTGTAACGGTAAGAAGTCCACGTCTTTTGCTTTTGTATCGGCGCAAGCGGTAACGAGTACCATCGTGTCGCCCATACGAACCATCACGGAGCCGTTCGCCTGCTTGGCGTAACGTCCGAGTTCGAACGAAAGCTGCTTGCCTCCGCCGAGATCTATGTTATATATCATTCGAGTGTATTGATTAGATCACCCCCCACACAGGTGCAAGCGCTTCTTGCACACGGGAGTTTTGAAGTGATTATTGTTATTGGAAAATCTTGTTGACCTCACGGGAGAAACAGAAAGGGCTGCCTTATACGAAAGCAGCCCATTCTTACAATTTGATTACTTACGAATTTCAAGATCAACGATGAGCTTGCGGTAGCGAGCTATGTCATTCTTGGCGAGATAATCCAAGAGTGAGCGGCGCTTTCCGACCATTTTCAATAAGCCGCGCTTAGAGTGATGATCTTTCGGGTTTGCCTTGAAATGCGGGGTGAGTGCGTTGATGTTATGGGTTAGGAGTGCGACCTGCACCTCTGTCTTACCTGTATCGTTCGCATTTGCACCAAATTTAGCAATGAGTGCCTGCTTTGTTTCTTTTGTGATTGCCATAAATTCTGTAATAATTACAGATAGCGCTTATCAAAAACCCCGAAAACCTTGCGCTATAGAAGCAGTCGGAGTATATAGAAAGCTAAAAACAGAGGGTTTATACCTAAAATTCCGTTATTTCGGCTCTTGAGAACTACCTACCTATTCCTCATTCAACATTGCACATTGTACATTCAACTATTTCGGCTCCCACATGATCCCCTCACACGGTACTATCTCTGAGTGCACCAGTTCGTCAAGTGCTGTGCATAGCGCTTCGTCTGGATTATAATGCTTGCAGGATACACAGAGGACATTATTATTGATAAGCTTGACTCTGGAGCGGTGACGCTGGTATGCGATCTGAGCAGGATAGAGTACAACGATACCCATCGTTAGGAAGAACAGTCCCCACCAATCACCATAATCCGATATTTGGTACTTCAAAAGTCCGAACACCACCATGACGATAGTAAAGCGAAGAAGCCCCCAATAAATGATCGATCCCATGAGTAGTGGTCAGTGTCCAGTGGTTAGTGGTCAGTAAAGAATACGTGAATTCATAGGTATTGATTCGGAAAATCACAGAAATACTAAATCCGCTCAGGAAGTAACCTTGTATAACTCGAATAAGATTCTCTTACCCCACAGGGAGAGCTAATGATACTAAACCAAAGATAATGAGAATTATGAAAAAGCTACTTCTTTTATTATCGGTCTTTGTACTGGTTGCAAACCTCGCGTTTGCATCAAGCCATCGCGAAGCACCGCTGATCTCGAACGATCCGCTTGCGGATAATACCGATCTCTACGCATTCGTATCGCCCGACGATCCGACCCGCGTAACGATCATTGCCGGATATATACCGTTCGAACTGCCTGAGGGCGGACCGAACTACTATTCATTCGGTGAGAACATCAACTATGAGATCCACATCCGTAACCAGGCAACAGCAACAAAGCCGGGCAACGGAGATGACATCACATATCGCTTTACTTTCACACAGGTAAATGAAGATCCTTCAACGTTCTTCAATATCCGTTTGGGTAAGCAAAACCTCAAAACAACATACAAGGTCGAACGCAGTGTTGACGGCGGTGTGACATGGACAACACCGATCACTGACGGCGTTGTACCACCGACAAATATCGGACCTCGCTCTATCGATGCGCCCGGTGTTGGTCTTGGCATGAGCTATGAGGACATATCGAATGCAGCAATTAAAACTGCGACAACAGGTTCAAAGGTATTCTGCGGACCGGCTGACGATCCGTTCTTTGTTGACCTTGCAGGTATCTTTGATCTCGGCAACTTCCGCAAGAAAGACGGAACAGGCGCTGATAAATCTATTGATGCAGTTCGTGGCTTTAACTGTCACGTGATCGCAATGCAGATACCTATCAACCTTCTTCAGAAAGATGGTAAAATGGTAAGTGCTGCATCAAGTATCCTTGACGGCGACTTCGTCATCGGTGTATGGGCATCAGCATCACGTCCGCGCATTACGACACTTTCTGCAGACGGTTCAAAGCCGACATACTCTTCTGATTATGTGCAGGTATCACGTCTGGGTATGCCGCTCACCAACGAAGCTATCATTCCGATCGGAATGAAAGATAAGTGGAATGCGTCAAGCCCATATGACCGCGCATCAGAAGCAAGCTTCGAAGATTACTTCACGAATCTTGAGCTTACACTCTATACAGGCGGTGCAGCATATAGCGCATACGGCGGTGCAATTCCTTCTCTTGAAGCACTCAAGGTTGACTCTGCTGCATTCAAGGGTGCAGTTGCTCCTAACGGATTCGATTTCCGTCTTGGTAAAGA
>DATDEW010000015.1:0-6083 GCA_036522935.1 Kapaibacterium sp. (SeqCode) | reverse complement strand
TAGCGAGCGGTATCTGTGCTTCGCTCTCGACAACCTTTGCGCGCATTTCCTGTACACGTGCTTTCATCTCTTGTTCATGTGCGATAGCAGCAGCACGGCGCTCTTCAGCTTTTGCATTTGCAACTTTGAGTTCAGCTTCAGCCTGATCGCTCTGAAGCTTTGCACCGATGTTATCGCCGATGTCAACGTCTGCAATATCGATAGAGAGAATTTCGAATGCAGTACCTGAATCAAGTCCTTTATCAAGAACCGTTTTGGAAATTCTATCTGGGCTTTCAAGCACTTCTTTATGAGAATCGCTCGAGCCAATGGTCGTAACAATACCTTCGCCAACGCGAGCTAAGATCGTGGCTTCACCTGCACCGCCGACAAGGCGGTCAAGGTTTGCACGAACTGTCACACGTGCTGTGGCACGAACCTGGATACCATTGCGAGCTACAGCCGCAACAGGAGGCGTCTCGATGACTTTCGGATTAACTGAAAGACGAACAGCTTCAAGCACATCGCGACCTGCAAGATCGATAGCTGCAGCACGGTCAAAATCAAGTGGGATGTTCGCCTTGTTCGCGCTGATAAGTGCATTGATAACTTTATTGACATTACCACCTGCAAGGAAGTGAGCTTCCAGGCGTGGTATCTCGACAGGGATGCCAGCTTTGATAGCAGTTATCTTTCCACGGACGATAACATCAGGCGGTACTTTCCTGAGTCTCATACCAACGAGATCGCTGAAGATACGAACCTTGACACCGCTTGAGACAGCAGTTATCCAAAGTCCAATAGGGATAAAATAGAAGAAGAGAATGAGGAAGAATAATCCTCCGACAATAATAAGTATGGCTGCGCCACTGATTGCGTTCATGATCGTATGTGTTTTGGACTACAAATATATGCAAAGATTGGGGTAGGCTACGCTCTTTTGATAACCCATGCCTCTTTATAGAGCACCTGATGGATATTTGAGAGTTCTCTGCCTAAAAATCGCTCGCCAACGGAGCGGAATTTCGTCGGGATGTCACTGACAAGATAGAGATGTTCTGCTGAAGTACTGCTTCCGTACTCTATATGATCGCGGACTTCCTTCGCAGCAACAGCTCCGCTATTGATGAGAACGACATCATCACCAATTGCCTCCCCAATAGCATCGGCTAAAACAGGGTAGTGTGTGCATCCCAAGATAAGCGTATCAACTTCTTGCTCACGAAGTGACCCTAAGTAATCATCAGCAATGAGTTTTGTTGCCTGGTGATCTATCATGCCTTCTTCTGCAAGCGGCACGAAGAGAGGGCAGGCTGCGGAAAATGATGTGACCATCTTCCCTTGAAGTGTTGCTTCCTTCGCAATTGCTTCGTCGTATGCCTTGCTTGCTACTGTTGCCTGTGTACCGATAATGCCGATGCGTCCGTTACGGGTTATACTGACTGCCTCACGTGCTGCCGGGTCTATCATCCCGATCACAGGGATACTTCCGGCAACCTGTCTTGCAACATCAAGTGCTACCGCGCTTACAGTATTGCATGCAACAACAATAAGAGAGACGTTGTGCTGCATCAGAAGCTCGGTGTCTTCTGCTGTGTAACGGCGAACGGTCTCGACGGACTTTGTGCCGTAGGGCACACGGGCAGTATCTCCGAAATACACAATGCGCTCGCCGGGGGCGAGCGCATGAAGTTCTTTGACAACTGTCAGACCTCCGATACCGGAGTCGAATACACCTATGGAGTTATTTGCCGCCACTACTCTTGGTCATTTCTTCCTGACGTGCTTTCATCACCGAGTCACGCATACGCATTCTGTTCGGATCCATACCCGGGTTCGGTGATAACGTCATTTTTCCGTCAGGACCTTTGACGCTGTCTCGTGGAGGCTGCTCCTTCTTCATCATTTCATTCTGCTTCTGGCGTATCGGTGCAAGATTTGTGTTAAGTGTCTTCAGAGCATATCCATTCACCTCTGCCTGTGAACGCTGTAACTGAGGCATGACCTCTACGATCTTTTTGCCTTCAGCAGTTTTCAAAAAGTTTAGATATCCCTTCAATTCTTTTGCTGAAAGATTCTTACGATAGATATCGAAGATGATCTTTTCGCCGGCATTGGTATCAAGATTTGTCATTGCCATTTTGTACATCTGGGCAGAATCCATATCAACCTTTGTGAAGCCGCGTGAAAGACGCGTATACTGTTGATCTGCTATTTCCTTGATCGATTGCTTTGGCTTGACAAGGGGATAGAGCTCCTTGAAGGTTTTCGCAAACTCTGCACTGTCTTCAAATGATCTTGGAGTTGTCGTTGCAGGTGCTTTCTTCGTAGCGCTGGGAGTGAGGGTTGGTGCACTCGCAACCGGTACCGGCTCTACAGGTGTCGGAGCTTTCTTCCCTTTTTGTGCGAAAGCGGAAACACTTGATACAAAGCAAAAACTGACGATAAATAAGGCGTTAATAGAACGTGACATATTATAGACTGAGTAATTAATCTTACCTGAAGGAAACGCCGAGAAAACAACTAAAAGTTTACCGAATGTAGGGTTAATATTCCTTCCACTCGCCCTTTTCAAATATCTCGAACTTCGTCATCGGATGTACCTCCCACTGTGAGCCTCGGGACTTCCCGACTTCATCACCATGCTCTTCATCCCAAAGTAACCAACCGGTAACTCTAACCTTTGTTCGCTTATTTGATAACTTGACGAAGTTCTCTATCTTCCAGCTTGGCTTTGTTGCTTTAATGCGCGGTGTGACCTCTGCTATGATACTCGATGAACGCGGTTCATTCTTTTCCTGTACTATCCAGAGATGATAATCTCGGTACTTATCCGAGTTGCCGTTCGCGCTTTCCTTGCCGGACTCTCTTGCTTTGACAAGATAGCCTTCAACAACAACTCCTTTGGATTCCCACTTCGCGGCGTACTGCTTTGCTTCGTCGCTCCAGTATTTCCTGGTGTTGTCGTTCGTGCCTTCGAGCTTTGTTGAGGGGATCGCAAGTATCTGATGAACAGAATACGTTTCTAACTTCTCAGGTATCGTTGTGCGGTTCTTCTGCAGGTTCAAGAGCGGGTCGCCGCCTTTGCCTTCGGGTGGAATGCCGTTGAAATAGAGTGATGTATCTTTCGTTGGTCCGTTAAAAACCGGCGGCTTCGGCTTCTCGCGCTTCGTGCCTTTACTAAAATACATCCAGCCAAGTGCTGCGACGAGAATTACGACGATGATTGTACTCGTTCTCCGGGAGAGCTGCATGTATTATTGCCAGTCAACAAAGATGACAAAGATGAGGAAGAGGAAGATGAAAAATATCCAGATCGCCAGCCCCACAAACAGGAGCTGCATCTTCTTTTTTCGATCAGGTTCAGATGCCACGTTTTAAAATAACCATTTTGGCTGGAAGATCCATTCCAGACTGACCATAATGATCAGGATGCTTGCTACTGCCAGCGGTGCATATGCGATGACTGAAAGGAAACGTGACTCATACTTCAAGTGCATGAAGTAGACAGCGACAAGCCCTGCCTTGACAAGTGCCAATGCAATAAGAAGGATAACGAGCATGGCGTAAGGGATGCCTATCTGCGCAATGACAACCTCAATGACCGTCAGCACGAAAAGTGCGCCGAAGATCTTGAGGTAGCTCTTTGTATGATTTGTAGGCTGCGAATCTGCCGTATGTGACATATCTAAATTCCTTTGCTTTTAGAGAAGGTAAACAAGTGTGAAGAGGATGATCCAGATAAGATCAACAAAGTGCCAATAGAGACCTGAAATTTCGATAAGCTCAGGCAAGTCCGTACGTCCGCGAAGCCACTTCACACCGCGATACATGATAAAGATAATAGAACCGCCGACAAGCGAAAGCGCTACGTGCGGGATCGGCGGGAAATCTGCAAATGGTACGAACCACAAGAAGAGCGCCGGTCCGATGAACGGAAGGAAGTATGCGCCGCCGACAGCAAGCGGAAGTATAAAAAGATACTTCAGTACGAACGGTCCGTCTTTCCAGAGACCAAGAGTATTTACCGCGAAGTAAATAGTAAGTCCGACCGAGACAATACGGAATATCCATTCCATAATGCCTACATCGTTATACTTCTTATGACCAAGCTTCGTAGCGATCGCTATTGCGATCAGGTATGCAACACCCGAGAAAACGTGGATACCGTGGAAGCCCGTGAGCGCGAAGAACGTCGCATCGAAAAGACTCTTATCCATGCCCATGTTGTCACCAACGATGAGATGGTAGTATTCATATACTTGCACGCCAAGGAAGATCGAGCCGCCAAGAATAGTCAGGAGCAGCCACTTGAAAGCGCCTTTGTTATTCTTGAAGTGCGCTGCCTGCACTGCCATTACCATCGTTACCGATGAGCAGATAAGAACGAACGTGTTGATAGCCGTCAGATTGATATCGAGCGGGTAATGCTCTATCGCGCTGTGGTTATTCGGCGAGGGCCAGGCATCGCCGATACCCATACGTACCGAGAGATATGCCGCGAAGAGACCCATGAACATGAGCGCATCCTGACACAGGAAGAGCCACATGAATACCTTGCCCATCGATGTGCCGGTGCTCGTTGGCGGTGGCGCATGATGTTCGGCGTCGGAGTGATGTAAAGCTATTTCTGACACGTGTTAACTCAAAATTGTGAACAACTACAGTTATGCAAATATACGAGGATTTTTCCGCGCAAGCGGTGAAATCGGGGTAGTGGTCAGTGGCTAGTGGACAGTGACCAGTGGGGAGGGAGGGGTCGGAATGTCATTCCGAGCGAAGCGAGGAATCTGGATCAATAATACTCTTTCAGGGCGACTACTATATCCGGATCCCTCACTGCCGTTCGGGATGACATCCTAATTCCTTCGCGCCCTTAGCGTCTTCGTGGTAAAATTACTTTGCGTCCTCTGCGCCTCTGCGGTTAAATCCCCAAACCCTCCCATCCCCAACTGACCACTGATCACTGTCCACTGACCACTACCCCAAAACTTATCCCCAAAATAGCCCGAACTACTTACGCACATTTCTGTTATAGTAGCTGTATTCAAGCTTTTAGGTTTAGTGTTTCAAGGTTTTACTTGTCTGCATCCAGCGTTTTGGTTACCGGTTTCGGTTCTGATTCGATACTGCCTGCTCACCGAGAGAGATTCCTTTCCAAGCGCATCCCGTAAAGCATTACTAAAAACAATCAACAGATTCAGACAATGAAAAAGATATATGTAGGCGGATTGCCTTATTCAGTAGACGAGAACGATCTTTCAGGTATGTTCACGAGCTACGGCGAGATCACCAGTGCTAAGATCATCACAGACCGCGATACCGGCCGTTCAAAAGGCTTCGGTTTCGTCGAAATGGCAGATGACGAAGCTGCAATGAAAGCAATTGCAGAGCTTCATGAGGCAACTCTTGAAGGTCGTACACTCACAGTTAACGAAGCACGTCCAATGGAAGCTCGTTCTGGTGGTGGTGGTCGTCCAGGCGGCGGCGGTGGATACCGCGGCGGCGGCGGTGGTGGAAATCGTGGCGGCGGCGGCGGCGGTGGATACCGTGGCGGCGGCGGTGGCGGACGCTACTAAGCTAACCCAACAAAGTGTAAATCACTTTCCAAGCGAGACAGTAGAAATACTGTCTCGCTTTTTTTTGTGTCTAGAGAAGCAACCCTAAAGATTGAGGAGGGAACGATAAGAAAACGCAATAGATTAATCTAGAGCTATTCACCATACTTATCTTCATCGCAACACCTAAACACAGATGCCATTCGAACCAAAGAAAATAACAAAACAGCATGTCCTTGATGCTATAAAAAAAATAGAGCAAGAAAACGTAGAGTTAAATTCATCCACCGGGTATGACGTCATTATAAACGATAAGTCATATCCACCAAAAGAAGTGATGAAGTATGCACACAAGTTGATGAATGGCGAGTTTATTTGGAAAGAAAATGGGGGTGAGCCTACCAATAGATTCTTGAAGGACATGGGTTTTGAAATTAGGTTAAAAAATCAATCATATGATGATTGTAGTTACTGGGTATTTCAAGCAAATCCAAATGTATTCAATTTTGAGACTGCAATACGTAATGACCTCTTAAACGATTGGAC
>DATDEW010000014.1:0-4796 GCA_036522935.1 Kapaibacterium sp. (SeqCode) | reverse complement strand
ATTCCCTGCGCTGACAAATGCAGATGCATTGCCTGACTTTATCGCTTCTAATCCTTTGACGATTGATGAATCTCTTTTTGCGCGCAGACCTGCAACAGGTTCATCATCCATTGTGATAACCTCTTTTGCGTCAATGAGGGTAATGTTCGTTCGCTCTTGGGCAGGATAGGTGGCGAGGACGGGTTCGACGATAGTGGAATCGCCTACAAGTAAAACATGGAAACGTCCGCCTGTTTCTTTGATCGCTTCGATAGCGCCGGCAATTTCGTTCTTCGGAGAAAAATCTGCTCCCATCACGTCAAGCGCGATAGTAAGCGTGTCGTTTCTGCCGGGTACGTTCATAAAATGTGCTAACACAAAGAAATGCGAAAGCCGCTCTCTCTATTTTTCTAAGAAAGAACGGCTAAGCAAAAACTGGTTGGGTTACGCTGCAGACTTCGGCTGGAACATCGTTCTGCCGTTGTAGTAACCGCAGCTTGCGCAAGCGCGGTGCAGGAGCTTTGCAGCTCCGCAGTTCGGACATTCACCGAATGACGGCTTTGCGGCTTTGTAATGAGTTCTGCGCTTATCGCGGCGAGTTCTCGAATTACGGTGTGTTGGATTTGGCATTGTTTTCTACTCTTGAATTTCAGCCACGTAAAACAGTAATAATTCACCCATCGTTCACTAATAATCCCATAAAATGGGGATATTCCTGAATTTCCGCTAGACCTTAACCGTTTTCACCGCACCATTTTCCGCCTCCGCTTCTACCCTCTCCACCATCAGCCGCACCTTCTCCCACTCCGGTGTACCTTTGAGTGTGCCAAGATCCTCATCCTCGAGAAATGCTTTCAAGAGCTGGATATTTCTGTACCCCACATCAATCGCTTTAGCGAGTGTGACAAGTCCTGCTTCGTAGTCCTTAAGCACCCGCTGCAGGGTGGCGACATTGAAGAGTGATACTCCATCCTTGAGATCACCGAGTTTTCGGGCTGCTGCTCTTGCTTCTTCCTCTCTGTCTGCAAAATGAAGGAGGACGGTGTGCCAAACCCGCTTGCCTTCATCATCGGGAAAGAGCTTCAAATGCTTTTCAAACTTCGGGAGCGCTATCAGAGCATATTCCTTCTGCTTTGATGCTTCCTTTGCATCACTGCATGAAACTACGAGATTAAATAAGGTACCGATATTGTCCGGATTTCTCTTGAGCGACTCTTCATACGAAGCAATGGACTTCGGAGAATGACCAATATTCTGATAAAATAATCCAAGTGCGAAATGACTACTATAATCATCCGGTGCGTTACGGATATAGTCCCGTGCTGCGCTCTCGGCTTCATCAAGTTTCCCTTGGAGTGTAAGGATGAGGGAAAGCGGCTGATTCGCACTCCAGAGATCGGGTTTCTTGCGGAGTGCCTCACGAATCAGTGAAAGACCTTCATCCAAAAGTCCCGCGTCGCGAGTGTAAATGAGATAAAGGGCAGCCAGCGAATTTGCCTTGGATGAATATGCCTGTGCATATCTGGGATCGAGTGCGATCGCTTCTGAGTAAAGCTGCACCGAAAGCTCAATGCCCTCTTTGGTCTGGCGGGCGAAATATTCTTTTCCTTTCAGATATAACTCATACGCCTCCGCATTTTCTGTGCCGCGCTCGGTGAGCTTCTTCATCTCATCAGAACCGAGATGGATCTTCAACCCCTCAACTATCTTCTCTGCTACCTTCTCCTGTATATCAAAGATGTCATCCATCGTACCCTTGAGCGAGTCTTGCCAGAGGTGGTCACCTGTTTCGATGTCGAGAAGACGAGAGTTGATCTTGATGTTATCTCCGAACTTCCGTACATCTCCTTGCACAAAATAGCGGATGTTCATCTCACGAGCATATACAGGCAGTGTCCCTTGATATCGTTTAAAATCTTTTGTAGTTTGAGCATCCATCAAACGCAGAGACTTCACATTCGATAGTGCTTGAATCAGTTCGCTTACGATTCCATCGGTGAACCACCCATTATCTCCCGTCGGTGATAGATCTTCAAAGGGAAGAATCATCAGCGACTTGCGCGAATCTGTTTCTTTGACGAGCTTGAGTGTCGGTGCTTGAGTTGCTTCGAGTCCGATCTTACCAATAGCGCGGATGATTGCATCGATGTTCGTCATCGGGGCGCGCTGCAGACCGGCGAGGTGATAGCGAAGGTCGTCTGTGAGTTCGACAGGCTCTAAATCCAGAGGCAATATCTTTTTCTTCTGCTCTGCGGCAAGAGAAACTTCTTTTGCTACATTAACTGATACAACACTATGAGGACTTAAGAGAACAACTAATGCTTTACAGCTATCAATTGCCTGTACGATCTCTTTTGACCAACTCGTTGCTACATCAATTCCCGATTTATCTATCCACACAGATAAACCGGCAGAAGCAAGCAGCTCAATAAGCTGCTCCGCCTTGTCGCGGTCTTTGGAGCTGTATGAAATGAAGATGTCAGCCAAGGTAGTTTGTAGTCGTTAGTCGTTAGTCGTTAGCAACACGTAATTCATTATTCCTAATTTGAAATTTTCCCCATCCTCTTAATCCCAAGAATCTCCCCAAATCATGGTTCAGACAATTTCTCCACCATCAGCCGCGCCTTTTCCCATTCCGCCGTGCCTTTAAGTGTGCCGAGGCCTTCGTCCCCCTCTTCAAGAAATGATTTCAGGAGCGGGATATTTCTATATCCCGCCTCGATCGCTTTACCGAATGTCGCAAGACCTGCTTCATAGTCCTTAAGTATACACTGGAGGCAGGCAGTATTGTAGAGTGATTTTCCATCCTTGAGGTCGCCGAGTTTTCGGGCTGCTGCACTTGCTTCCTCCTCTCTTTCTGCAAAATGAAGGAGCGCGGCATGCTGAACCCGCTTGCCTTCATCATCGGGAAAGAGCTTCAAATGCTTTTCAAACTTTGGGAGCGCTATCAGAGCATATTCCTTCTGCTTTGATACTTCCTTTGCTCCGTTCCATGCAAGAACGAGATTCCACAAGGTAACGAGATCGTCCGGATTTCTCTTGAGCGACTCTTCATACGAAGCAATGGCCTTCGCAGACTGACCAGTATTATCATAAAAGAATCCGAGAGAGAAATGACTACCGTAATCTTCCGGCGCGTTACGGATATAGTCCCTTGCGGCGCTCTCGGCTTCTTCGAGCTTGCCTTGAAGCATCAGGATGTAAGAAAGCGGAATATTCGCACTCCAAAGATCGGGTTTGATACGGAGCGCTTCCTGAATAAGCGCAAGACCTTCATCCAACAGTCCCTCGTTGCGTGTGTAATTGCTGTAAAGGAAAGCCAGCGCTAGTGCCTTACTTGAATACACCTGTGCATTTCCCGCGTCAAGTGCGATCGCTTCGGACATAAGCTGCGCCGAAAGCTCAAAGCCCTCTTTGGTTTTGAGGAGAAAATATTCTCTTCCTTTGAGGTATAATTCATACGCCTCTGCATTCTCCGTACCTCGCTCGGCAAGTTTCTTCTTCTCATCGGAGGCAAGATGGACTTTCAACCCATCAACTACCTTCTCGGCCACCTTCTCCTGTATATCAAAGATGTCATCCATCGTGCCTTTAAGCGAATCCTGCCAGAGGTGGTCACCCGTTTCAATGTCGAGAAGCGTAATACTGATCTTTATCTGGTCACCGAATTTCCGTACCGAGCCTTGAATGAAATATCGGATGGACATCTCTTTGGCATACGTCGTGAGATGACCCTGATATTTCTTGAATTCTTTCGTCGTTTGCTGATCGGTGAGGCGGAGCGCCTTGACGATCGAGAGTGCAGAGATCAGTTCTGCTGCAAGTCCATCGGCAAACCACTGATTGTCACCTGTTGGGGAGAGGTCTTCGAACGGAAGGATCATCACACTCTTTCTTCCGTCTGTCTCTTTCACAATTTTCAGTGTCGGAGCTTGCGTCGCTTCGAGTCCGAGTTTGCCGAGCGCGCGGATGATGGCGTCAATGTTCGTCATCGACGTTCGATGAATACCCGCTAACTGATATTCAAAGTCATCGGTGAGTGTTATGGGTTCAAGTTCTAAGGGCAGTATCTTCTTACGTTTCTCGGATGCTAGTGATACTTCTTTTATTACATTGTGTGATGCGAGTGAGTTGGGGCTTAGCAGTACAAGAAATGCTTTACAATCATTGATAGCCTGCACGATCTCTTTCGACCAGCTATTGGATACTTCCAGTCCCGCTTGATCTATCCATACAGATAACCCTGCCGAAGCCAGCAGCTTCGTAAGCTGCTGGGCCTTCTCGCGGTCTTTGGATGAGTATGAGATAAATATGTCTGCCATTGTGGGTAGGCAAAGATACGGACTGAAATTAATGAAATTTATGAGATTACTGGGATTTTCTGAGATTCCCTTCCTGATGCCTTATGACCTACGCAACCAATGTGCCACTCCTAACAGAGCCAGGGAGGCAAAGGCATGCCCCTACGGAGCTATATTCAACAATAATACATAAACAACATAAAATGTTGATAATTTGTCGATAAATTATTTGGATTTCGGCATTTTATTTCGTATATTTGTATGTTGGGGTTCGTGGGTCGTGATTCGTCGAAAATATACATCAAGCAGCAATCGGGGACGATTGCTCTACTCCCCAGTAACCTAACACCCCTACAACCTTCCCCAATCAAATGTGTAAATTTAGAGCACCCCACGAAACCCGAACCCCGATTCACGAACCCCGACCCCTGAGTGGGACAAAATCGAAACAATTATAATGTTGTTTTATATATGACTTACAGAGAAAGTGAAAGGATTTTGAAACCAGCTTTTACG
>DATDEW010000013.1:0-2600 GCA_036522935.1 Kapaibacterium sp. (SeqCode) | reverse complement strand
GCCAGAGCAGATGAACCGAGTAATGCCTTCACGTCGGGAGTATATGTCCCTAATGATTGTACCAGCCACGTCGCTCCGCCGTCACGAGTTGAGACCATTTCTCCGTTAGCGGCATGACATGATATAATAATATTATCAGGTGAACCAAGAAATGCTATCGCTCCGACCGATGAGACTTGGCGTATCATTGTCCATGTGATCCCTTGGTCGCGAGTGAGATACACTTCTCCATCATCTGTACCGACAATTCCTATCATTGCATCAAAAAAATTGATGTACCGGACAACATCATTTGATTTGACAGGGGGAGTGCGCTTCGTCCATGTATCACCAAAATCCGAAGACATAAAAACCTCTTTCGTGCCAGCCCAGACTATTCCGCTTTGATGGGTGATACTACTCATCTGAAATCCCTGTGCCCCAAGTAGATTTGGAGCAACATTTACCCATTGTGCACTTACAGAAACAGCGCAAAATAGCAGTAAAAGGATGATACTTGGGAGTATTTTCCCTAAGGCAGTAACTTGTTGTATCTTCTGAAACAGCAGTGTCATTCGGTTCGTATTACCTTCTTTCAACAGTCCGTTTTCGAGACCTGTTCGGTGCATTTACGACGAAAAGCGGACATTCTTATTTGCCGAACGGTGTTCTAACTAACCAATGAATATATTTACGCGCGGGGGAGGCAGGGGTAGCATGGGAGGATTTACATTCTTCCCGCCTGTCATCAAGTTTCTCCTTATTTCGAACGTAGCAATTTTCCTTCTTAGTTCGCTTTTCAGCGAAATGACGGTAGGGGGAGTATCCGTTTTAGGTTTACTCTATAAATATTTTGCTCTCTGGCCGATCGGTACTTCTCCCTCACCAATTGCTCCGGTATTTCTTCCGTGGCAATTGATATCCTATATGTTCATGCATGCCGATCTCTCGCATGTGCTCTTTAATATGCTTGCACTCTGGATGTTCGGTATGGAGCTTGAGCAAGTGTGGGGCTCAAAGAAATTTTCAATTTACTATACACTCTGTGGTCTTGGCGGTGGTATTGCCCACTTGATCATTTCACCGCTACTCGGTGACACAAGTTGGGTGCCTCTTGTCGGTGCATCAGGTGCCGTCTTCGGATTACTCATTGCATTCGGTTTACTCTTTCCTGATAGACCTATCTATCTTTATTTCTTCATACCTATCCGCGCAAAGTTCTTTGTGGCAGGGTATATGGCGCTTGAATTCTACTTCTTGTATTCAGGCTCGAATAGCGGCATTAGCCACTTAGCTCACTTAGGCGGCGCAGTTGTCGGTATCGTGTATATGCTTGTCTCTGTTGGCACACCGACGATACTTGCTAACTTCCGCTCCGGACGCAGACGGGATGATTCTTCAGGCGGATGGCAGAATCGCGGCGGATGGAAACAGCCCGATGAGCGTAACCACGGCAATAGAAATGATGCCGTTGATGCAGAATATTATGACGTCGGCTCTCGTTCAACGACAGCGACAAAGCCAAGTATCAGTGGGACTCGAATAATTACGCAGACCGATGTTGATAGAATTCTCGATAAGATAGCATCAGGCGGATGGGACTCGCTCTCCGAAGATGAGCGCGAGATCATGTTCGAGGCATCACGAAAAATGGATGATAAACGATAGTATGGAATTACCAATACTCACTCTACCACAAACAGGTCTCGATAGTTTTAAGGATAACCGCCGTAAGACACGTCAAGTGATGGTCGGCAATGTTGCCGTAGGCGGCGGCGCGCCGATCAGCGTGCAGTCAATGACGAAGACGAAGACCGGCGATGTGAAAGCAACGCTTGAGCAGATCCGTCGCGTCGAGGAAGCGGGCTGCGACATCATCCGCGTCACGGTTAACGATTGGGAAGCCGCTGATGCAATTGGCGAGATCGTAAAGGGTTCGAACATACCAGTCGTTGCTGATATCCATATCAATCATGTATTTGCGATAAAGGCGCTTGAAGCAGGCGTAGCGAAGGTTCGTTTGAATCCGGGCAATATCGGTTCGATTGAGAGAATTCATCAGGTACTTGGTCTTGCAAAAGAGCGTAGAGTGCCTATCCGTATCGGTGTGAACTCCGGTTCGCTCGAAAAAGATATTCTCGATAAGTACGGCTACCCGACAGCAGAAGCTCTCTTCGAGAGCGCGATGCGTCATGTGCAGATATGCGAAGATTTTGGTTTTGAAGATATTATCATCAGCGTGAAGTCAACCGACGTTCGCCTGATGATAGAAAGCTACCGTATGCTCGCCGAGCGTACGGACTATCCGCTCCATCTCGGCGTAACCGAAGCTGGTACGATGCGTGTCGGGACGATCAAGTCATCTGTTGGTATCGGTACGCTTCTTGCAGAGGGTATCGGCGATACGATACGCGTATCACTGACCGATGAACCCGAACGCGAGATAGAAGTTGGTAAAGAAATTCTCCGCTCACTCTCACTTGCAAGCCGCAACGTGGAGATCATTGCATGTCCGACATGCGGACGTTTGGAGATAGACCTCTTCAAAGTTTGTGATGAACTTGAGCGCGCAACTAATCACCTGAAGAAACCCGTCAAAGTAGCCATACTTGGCTGCGTCG
>DATDEW010000012.1:0-3438 GCA_036522935.1 Kapaibacterium sp. (SeqCode) | reverse complement strand
CATCCCGACTCTATCAGTGGGAATCTCGCTCTCATCTAAAATAGTCGATCCCATAAGCATTTGTTCGATCTTATGGATTCGTAGCTCAAGAAGCCCCTGTTCTTCCCGAGCTGCGTCATACTCCGCATTCTCTGAAAGATCACCTTGTGCACGCGCTTCAGCAATTTTCCCAGCTATTTCCTTGCGTGCATTCACTTTCAGATCGCGAAGCTGATTCTCGATCTCTGTAAGACGCTCTCTGGTAATATATGCTTTTGGTTCTGCCATCAGGACAACTATATAAAACAAGAAGGTATCTTCCCTAAAGCGAAAGACACCTTCGTTTTGTGCGGGTTCTAAACGTAAATCCTAAGGGAATCTGTTCCAATTATTCGTTGATGATGTTTTTCAGCACGGATGAAATATCTGCATCATCAGATCCTATCATATGCCCCATCTTTGTTCGCTTGGTTTCAAGGTAATCGGCATTGTTTTCATTCGGACTGATCTCGATCGGTACCCTATCAACAACTTCAAGACCATAGCTTGTTAAGCCAACGATCTTCTTCGGATTATTTGTGAGCAAACGCATTTTTTTGACTCCGAGGTCAACGAGTATCTGTGCACCAATGCCATAATCACGCAAGTCTGCTTTAAAACCAAGCACTTCATTTGCTTCAACAGTATCTTTGCCTTCTTCCTGAAGCTTATATGCTTTGAGCTTATTTGCAAGTCCGATACCACGACCTTCCTGACGCATATACAGAACTACTCCGTTGCCTGCTTTTTCAACCTGACGCATTGCGTCATGTAGCTGCTGTTGGCAGTCACAGCGCATAGAACCGAATGTGTCACCTGTCAAACATTCAGAATGTACACGAACAAGAGTAGGCTCTTTTGTAATGATACCTTTTGTAAGCGCTACATGCTCTTTACCATCTACTTTGTTGCGGTAAAGATGAAGCTTGAATTCGCCGTAATGTGTCGGTAAATTGACCTCTACAACCTTCTCTACGAGTTTCTCACGCTCCATTCGGTACTTGATGAGGTCTTGTACCGATATGAGCTTCATATCATGCTCTTTGGCAAACTTCTTGAGATCCGGCAGACGAGACATCGTACCGTCATCGTTCATAACCTCTACGAGCATTCCCATCGGTTTGAACCCTGCAAGACGAGCCAGGTCAACCGCGGCTTCTGTATGTCCTGCTCGACGCAAGACACCCTCTTCGATCGCACGAAGAGGAAATATATGTCCCGGGCGAGCAAAATCACCTGCCTTAGCCTTCTCGTCAGTAATTGCTTTCATTGTCATATACCTATCATACGCCGACACACCCGTAGATGTACCGTGTGCATAATCAATACTGACCGTGAATGGTGTGCCATAACGAGCGGTATTCACATCCACCATCATTTGAAGATCAAGCTCTTCAGCCCTTGCTTCTGTGATCGGCGCACAAATAATACCGCTAGAATGCCGGAGCATGAATGCGATCATCTCCGTCGTAACGACTTCAGCGGCGGTTATGAAGTCACCTTCATTCTCACGCTCTTCGTCGTCAACAACAATGACAAGTTTTCCCTGCTTTATATCAGCAATTGCCTCGTCGATGGTGTTCAGCATAAGAGTAACCTTATTGGTTATTTAGGAAGAACTGTAGTGATCGCAGATTTTTCAAAGCGGATCTTTGTGGTCTCCGCAACCTGAACGAGTATGGAGGTGTCTTCGATAGCAGAGATCGTCCCATGCATACCACCGGAAGTGATAACCTTATCTCCTTTTTGCATACCACCAACAAGGGCTTCGCGCTCTTTCTGGCGTTTGCGTTGCGGGCGATAGATCATGAAGTAGAAAATGAAAATGATGGAGCCGAACATAATGCCGGTCGAGAGCATCTGTGAGCCGGAATCTGCTCCCTGTCCACCTGACGGAGCCATCAAGAGATACGCTAATTGATTGAATTGCATTTAGTTATATATGATATAAAAGTCTTAAGTAGATGTAAAACAAAGTATTGTGGGAAACATTCGTACCCCGGCTAACCTACAAATTCATACTCGCGATTAGCGGAAGTCTCTATATAACTCCCTTTTTTTAGGTCATGGTCAACCGTAATGCGCTCGTCAAAGACAAAGCACTCGCCTTCAAAGAGACTCTCTTCTTTCGGAGTTTCTTCAAAGTATTTTAGTATCCCACCGTGAAGATGATATACCTCTTTAAACCCTTCATCAAGCAAGTATGATGTTGCTTTCTCGCATCTGATACCACCCGTGCAGAACATGGCGATCTTCTTATCCTTTGCATCAGCGAGTTCTTCTTTTACATACTTCGGAAACTCGCGAAATGTCTTTGTCTTCGGGCTAACAGCATTCTTGAACGTCCCCATCTCAACCTCGAACTGGTTTCGAGTGTCGACAATGATAACATCGGGATCTGAAATGAGAGCATTCCACTCTTCGGGGGTAACGTAGGTACCAACGGTGTTCGTAGGGTTAACCGTCGGAACACCAAATGCGACGATCTCTCGCTTGAGACGAACCTTCATCTTCACGAAAGGTAGAAATCCTGCAAATGACTCTTTCCACTCAAAGTCTGACATTCCGGGAAGTGCCTGTAAATACCCGATAAGTTCAAGGATGTTCTCATGGCTACCTGAGACAGTACCGTTCATCCCCTCGCTTGCAAGCAGGATCGTGCCTTTTATTCCATGCTCTTTGCACCATGCAAGGAGTACCGGCTGCATTTCTTGATAATCAGGAAATGGCGTGAATTTATAGAATGCTATGATCGTATATTTTTCCACTGGAATCTATAACAACTCGGGATTCTTTTCTGTCCCATTTTGGCTTATATTTCTACTTATTCTAAAGTTAACAAATGGGGGTATTTTTACGGTGTTTATTGATCTGCTTTATCATCTTAGTATCAAATACTCCTACCGCCATTTGTCAAAGCAGCACTTTTATTGAGATCCCAAAGAACCTTCAATTGTATCCTCGTGAGTCTGATGACTCTGCAACGGTAACAATATCAGGGGTTTTCAACGATCTCCGATTTGATTCGATCTACGTATCAGCATTTAGGAACAATGTATTTCTATCTCGCACAGCAATTGCGCCGCGTTATAATGTCCCATTCAAATTCTCACCCCGTATAAAAGCAGAGCTATCTGAATACAAGTTTATCATAGGGGTAAAGAATAATACAACTGACTCTGTTGTTGCTATTCGCGATAGTATAATCTGTGGTGATGTCTATTTCATTGCAGGACAATCAAACTCAATCTTTGGCTCACCGTCAGAAACATATAAAAGTGAATACATCAGAACATTCGGATCAAATTGGTCACAAGACTTGGGCGATACTTCATGGGCAGTAGCTACTGCTAACTCGTATGGCGGCGGGCCTGAAATAGGAGCATGGGGACTTCGACTGGCACGGAGAATTCAAGAATC
>DATDEW010000011.1:0-3604 GCA_036522935.1 Kapaibacterium sp. (SeqCode) | reverse complement strand
TATTCTTGAGAGTAACAATGTTCGCTTGACACGCCAGATGGTCGTTACCAAGTAACATTCGTTCTAAGATCGTAGAAGAGCAAGGGCGCGTCGTAAGATGCGCCCTTGCTCGTTTTTTGTTGTATATTTGTAATCTAAATTTCACGTTAACCTATGAAGTATAAAATCCATCTCATTCTACTTGTTGTTATTTCTCTACTAGTCTCATCGTGTTCTGATGATCCGGCAACTCCGGAGACAGAGTTGCGAGTCCGTAAAAATGTCAAAGAACTTTCTGCTGCAGAAAAGCAGGATTATGTAGACGCTGTACTCAAGATGAAGCAAACGATATCGCCATACAACGCTTCCTATAATTACTATGACCAATTCGTTTATTGGCATTTGCAAGCATTCAAGTGCGAGAATGGCGCTGCCCACATGGGACCTGCATTCTTGCCATGGCATCGCCAGTTCTTATTGATGTACGAGCGTGCTCTTAATGAAGTAAGCCCCGGGAAGAATATCCTTGTGCCGTATTGGGATTTTACTGATCCATCAAGCACTGACGTTGCACTTGCTGATGATTTTATGGGCGGATGGGGAGATCCAACCGACAACTATGCCGTAACGACAGGTGCATTCAGAAAAGGTCAGTGGGTAAATAATATCTTAGACCCTGTTGAGATCGCTCCGATACAATTTCCATTTCTGACTCGTGCGAAAGGAACATATACCAAAGGCGGATACCCGACTGCTGCAGAAATATCATACATGCTTGCTATATCCAATTATGATGTAGCTCCGTGGAATCACCGCTCTGATACAGCGACAAGCTTCCGTAACTATCTTGAAGGTTGGCGCGGTCATTTTGATTCTGCTGACTGTGTACTTGGGTGGATGGAGCCGATAATGCAAGCCGATGATGATGACACTACACTTTCAAGCAAGATGCATAACGTGGTACATTTGATCATCGGCGGTGTGTGGCAGGATTCCATCGGAGGCACTATCACGGCGATGACATCACCAAATGACCCGTTGTTCTTCAATCTTCATGCAAATATCGACAGATTGTGGGCTGCATGGGAAGCACTTCATCCAAATAATTATGAGCCGACTTCAGGTGCTATGCAAGGGCAGAACAGGTTTGATAAGATGTGGCCATACTCAACAATAGGACAGAATATTACTCCGGATAGTATGCTGACGACAAACAGACAGGGGTATAAGTATAGTACAATGCCTTGATGATAATTCACATTAATCAACTACTATATGAGTACTACTGAACCAAAAACGAATATCTCGTTCTCCGGATCGATACCAAAGTTCTATGACAATAATCTCGGGACGATATTCTTCGAGCCGTTCTCAACTGAGATGGCGCTTCGAATTAAAGACCTGAAAGCCAACTCGATACTCGAGATCGCTGCCGGTACCGGACGGCTGACCAAATATCTTCCGTTGGTAACTGGGAAGAGATCCGGTTCTATTACTGCCACTGATCTCAATCCTGCCATGCTTGAGCATGCAAAACGTACTGTCGCTTGGAAGAATATTGATTGGCAGGTCGTTGATGCTATGGAGCTTCCGTACAGCGATTCGCTATTTGATGTGGTCGTTGCGCAGTTCGGCGTTATGTTTTATCCCGATAAGCAAAAGGCATATAAGGAATCCTACCGAGTGCTTTCCGGTAATGGCTCGTTCATCTTTTCTGCGTGGGATAGTCTTCGTCATAATCCTATCTCTCAGTTGACAGACAACATTATAACAGAGTTCTTTCCGATTGACACTCCGGGGTTTTATAAGATCCCGTTTTCTTATTACAACGAAAATGAGATTCGCAATGACCTTGCAGCTGCCGGCTTCAGATCTGTAAATATCGAAAATCTGAAATTGAAAGGATATGCCACAACTGCTCATGATGCTGCAACAGGTCTGCTTCAGGGTACGCCTTTATTCAATGCTATTATTGAACGTGGGGGAGATGTTCTACCTGCAATGATAGAAAGGCTTGCACAAGAGATACGCTCTCTATTCGGCGATACTGATCTATCCATACCAATACAGGCGAATATTGTAACGGCAGTGAAGTAAACCCGTCAAGTGTTTTTCGTCAACTTGATTCGGAATGTTGTTCCTTTTCCAATAGATGAATCTTTGACAAAGAGCTTTCCGTGATGGTATTCTTCGATGATCCGTTTTGCAAGTGAAAGGCCAAGTCCCCAACCTCGGGACTTGGTCGTATATCCGGGGCGGAAAATATCAGTGCGTTGCCGAGCATCAAGACCTTTGCCTGAATCGGTTACGTCAATATATACTTTGTCGGTCTTTGATTCTATCTGTATCTTTATCGAACCTGTCTCAGCTTCTATGGCCTCGACCGCATTCTTAATAAGATTCTCAAGTACCCATTCGAATAACTCGCGGTTATATTTTACCTGTATCTCATCTACATCAGAGTCGAGAGAGAATTCAATATGCTTGCCGAGTTTTGGTAACCGGTCTTCTAGATAGCCCATTACCGCTGATACGGTCTCGACGATGTTCTGTGTTTTGAGGTCAGGTACAGAGCCGATCTTCGAGAAACGTGTAGCGATGCGGTTGAGTCGCTCAGTGTCTTTTTGTATCTCACCTGAGATCATGGCGATCTGCGAAGGGTCGTTCGCATTGAGACGGAGCATTTCCGTCCAGCCGAGAATGCTTGAGAGAGGTGTGCCGAGCTGATGTGCTGTCTCCTTTGACATTCCAACCCAAATGTTTGACTGCTCACTTCGCTTTAAGTATGAGAAGCTTAAATAACCAATGATGGTTATCATAAAACCAAGTAAGAGTTGAATAATAGGGAGGTTCTCTATTTTTGCTAGTATTCGGCTATCACCATAGTGAACATAGTTAGTGATCTGCTCTTCTTTTGTTAGTGGGTCTTTGTAGACGATCTTTTCAGGAGGGTACTGAGTATCCATCCGTCGCATTTCTTCTTTGAGAAAGCCAAGCTGTTCTGCCGAATCAAGTGTGGAGTCGATCGGAACATTCAGATTAAACTTGCTATACCCCTTCATTCCGAAACTTGGGATGTCGTCGCGATCGGTCAGAATAACAGGGACGCCGGAGTTCTTCGTGTATTCGGTAACGAGATTCCAGAAGAGGGCATCAGGTTCTTCGGCGTTGATAAAGTGGCGTAGCCCGTCGGCGAAGAGCTTTGCAACGCGTTGTTCGCGTTCTTTAAGTTCGCTAACAAGTTGATGTGAGTAGAGAAGCGTCCCGATAACGATAATAACCGACGCCAAGAGCAGACCAAGTTTTATGTTGGTCGATGGCGGAAGCCGTACCGTGCTTTTTGACGGGATGTGATTCATTCCAAGTAACCAACAGGGCAGGACGGATATTTGTCCCGAGAGAAGGAGTTACTTCTTCTTGCCCTTCTTTGCAGGTTTAGCGACTTTCTTCGCTACTGGTTTAGCTGCTTTCTTGGGAGCGGGTTTTACTTTCTTAGCGGCTGCTTTTTTGGGAGCAGGTTTTGCTGACTTTTTTGTAGGTGCTGCTTTTGTTGTCTTTGCTTTTGCAGCAGGTTTATCACCAAGCTTCTTCAATTCTTTTTCGGTCTCGACAAGATCTTTCTTCG
>DATDEW010000010.1:0-4581 GCA_036522935.1 Kapaibacterium sp. (SeqCode) | reverse complement strand
GCTTACCACATGACGAGATTCCCACTACTGTGAGTGCGAGTAGGAGTAGGTAGATGTTTGTGATCTTTTTCATAAAATACGTTTATTCAAGTAGTGATGAGTTACAAATTATTTAAGTTCGTTACCGAGAGCGCGTTTATATTTCATTTCTGCTATGAGCAGGTCATAGACGGCATCGGTATAGTTAGTATTGGAATTTCCTAATGTAAACTGGGCATCAAGGAGACTGATCAGCTGAGAAGTGCCGTTATCGTATTGAAGCTTTGTGATGCGGAAGTTCTCCTCCGCGCTTGCAAGGATCTTCTTGTTGAGTGCAAGGCGTTGGATCGCTGAGATCTTTTCCGAGCGAGCAGTTTCTAATTCAACTTGTATGCCGTTTGTAAGAGCTTGACGTTGAAACTGTATCTCTTCGATCTGTGCCTGTGCCTGATCTACTTTTGCTTTCGTACCGAAACCGGAGAACAGATTCCACTTGAATACAAGAGCTCCGACGAGAAGATCAGAATTGGCTGAGAGATTTAGATTCTCTTCAAGCCATCCGTAACTGGCATAGAGGGAGATGTTCGGGAAAAAGTCAGCCGAATTAATTCGCTTTGTTCCTTCGAGTCCTTGCTCAGTTGCTAAGAGCTGCTTTATTTCAGGTCTATCATTGTATGCTTTGTCAAGATCTGTTTTCAGATCAGGTAATGACATGCGCTGATCGCGCTTTTCAGGGTCATCAACAATATCGTTTATAAATGATGTAAGCCGCTGCGTTTCTTCTGCGTTGAGAAGCTCAATAGCTGCGTCTGCCTTTCTCATGAGAAGGGTGTTAAAGATCGTCTGTGCGACGACCTGATAGCGGCGTGTTGATACAATATCGCCTTCTGCATTTGCGACGCTTACTTCAGAACGCAGTACGTCGTTCTTGGCCACTTTATCTGCTCCATAGAGAGCTTTGGTTAGCTTGAGGTTTTCTTCAGCAAGTTTTAGTTGGTTCTTACGAACTTCGATCAAAGCGCTTGCTTTTGCATAGTTGAAATATGCCTGACTAACCTGCAGACTTATATCGCGCTCGGTTGCAGCTACTTGTGCAGTTGAAGCGTCGCGAAATGCTTGTGCCGTCGAGACTCCTTGCCACACGGCGTAGTTACCGATAGGCCATGTTGCTTCGAACTTTGTGTCATAGGGCACAACGCCTAAACCTGCAGTATTGACAGGGCCAATACCGGGTATATCAATTACGCGACCTCCATCGTATGCAGTCAGTCGTGCAGTAAAATCTACCTTAGGGTATAGATATGATGCCGCTTCTGAAACTTGGGCGTCTGTATTACGCCACCGGGCTTCGGAAGCTTGTATCTGCGGGTTCTGCTTCATCGCAATTGCGATATAATCTTTAAGCGCTGTCGGTATCTGCATGTTTTGAGCATGCACAGAGCCTGAGACGAGGAAAAAGATGCTAAGAACGAGTATGTTTTTTTTCATAACCGGTGATAGGTTATTTATATATGATAGTTTAAACAGGTTGTTCTTCAGAGAGAAGTTGATTTGTTAGTAACGACGAAGCATTGCCTTCGGAATGTTGCCGAAGATCAGCAATGACACCAAGCTCTGCCATCGTCGGGAAGCGAAGGGGGGTAATGTATTTTGCACCTTCGGGCGTGACTGCATGAGTCAAAGCCGAAGTTAGTGCAAAGTCATAGAGTTTCGGAAAATCAAGATTTGCCATGTTGAATTCGTTCTTCGCTGCAACGACATTCCCCGGTGTCAGTTTCAATCGTTGGTAGAGTCGCAGAATACTCATGGAATTCATCCACATAAGCATTGAAAGGGAAAAGCTATCAACATCGTGCTTGATAGTACCTTCATTTTTTGCTTCATCGATCATTGCTACAAGAAACTTCCAGAGCCAACTGCTTTTTTGATCGAGTTCGGCGAAGAGTTCATCGCTAATAAGTGCACGCTGCGGAAAATCCATGTTGCACATCATGCCGAAATTGAACGGGCGGCTTGCAGCGAATTCCCAATATGACTTTCCGACTTCTGTGATTTTCTGGATCGCAAGCGGTGCGCGTCCGAATGCTTCATTGAAGGCAGCATTCATAAGGTCGAATGAGCGCATGATCAGGCCGACCTGAAGTTCGTCCTTATTCTTGTAGTAAAGGTAGATCGTCCCTTTAGCAAGCTCAGCTTCCTTAGCAATATCATCCATTGTGGCTTGGGAAAGCCCTTTTACCTGAAATATGCTCTCGGCAGCATCCAGAATCTGGTTTCTTCTTGCCTCTTTTTCCCGTTCTTTGCGCTCTACAACACCCATAAGTCGATTATATAAATAGTTTATCAAATATATTAATAAACGTTAATGCATAGTTACGACGCTCTGAAATAAATGTTTCACTATAAACTGACTGACCGTCAGTCAGTTTGGCTTAATCCAATCTTCAGCATAATTTATACCTAGGGTAACTGTTTTCGTGTGTGTGAGTACCAACTTGAATAAACTCGGTATTTTTGCATACATGACGCAAAACGATTTTAGTTTTTCAAGCCGTGAGCAAAAAAAGACCTATGTCCGAACAATGTTCAGCGACATTGCCGGGCGGTATGACTTTTTGAACCATACTCTCTCGATGGGTTTAGATAATGGTTGGCGAAAAAAGGCGATTGCTATCGTCAAAGGGCATATTGCGAGCAATTCCTCACCGAATATTTTAGATATTGCCTGCGGAACAGGCGATCTGTCACTTGAAGCGTTACGACAGATACCTTCAGCAAGCATTACCGGAATTGATCTTGCCCGTGGGATGCTTGATGTCTTTGAAGAAAAAGTATCAAAGGCAAAAAAGAGTATACGTATCGAAGAGGGAGATGTAGAAGCGCTTCAATTCCCGAACGAAACGTTTGATGCTGTTACTATCGGTTTCGGAACACGTAACTTTACGAACCTAGAGATAGCATTTACAGAGATATATAGAGTTCTGAAGCCAGGTGGTATCTTCATTAACCTTGAGCTTTCCAAACCGCGAAGCTTCCCGATGAAGCAACTCTATGGATTCTATAGCAGGTTCATTCTTCCGGTTATCGGAAAGACCGTTTCAAAACATTCTGAAGCATACTCATACTTACCTGACTCCATCAGACGTTTTCCTGAAAGAGAAGAAATAGTAGGTATGCTAAATCGTGTCGGTTTTCGAGAAGCCAAGTGGCAAGATCTTTCAGCCGGTATTGTTACTATGCACATTGCTGTTAAATAATGCGTAAAGAACTTGTATCACTTTCGAAAGAGACTCTCATCTACGGTACAAGTACTGTCGTTTCACGTTCTTTAAACTTTCTTCTTGTCCCGTTCTATGTTAATGTGCTTGCCTCAACTGCTGAGTATGGAGTTGCAAGCTCTCTCTATGCATGGATAGCATTCTTGAATGTGATCTATCCTCTTGGTTTAGAAGGTGCGTACTTCCGATATGCTGCTAAAGGTAAGCATGAAGAACATAGTCCTGAACAGGAGAGAGCGTATTTCTCTTCTCCGTTTACGGTACTTCTGATCGTGGGCCTCTTGCTTTCCTCGCTATTGTTTGTGCTTGCACCGTATCTTGCTGAGCCACTATTTAGTGACCGGAAGATGGATATAACTTCTATGATGCCGATACTGATCAGCATTGTCCAATTCTCGGCAGTGATACTTCTATGTGATAGTCTTGCTTCACTACCATTTGCTGTCCTTCGCCTTGAACATAAAGCAAAACGATTCGCGGCGATCAAGCTTGTCAATATTATTATTACACTTGCATTTAACTTCTATTTTATACTTGGGTTAAAAATGGGGGTGCAAGGTATTTTCCTTGCTAACCTGATCGCATCGGCTTCGACCGTATTACTCTTATTGCCAAGTTTCTTGCCACGATTGAAGCTTAGTCTTGATAGAGAAGTTCTTCGGAAGATGATACCCTTCGGTCTGACGAACGTGCCTGCACATATGGGGGCGATGATGGTACAGGTCATCGACCGCCCGATCGTTCAGGCGTATCTTGGTCTTGGAGCAGTCGGTATCTACCAGGCGAACTATCGGATGGGATTTATCATGATGATATTTGTGTCACTCTTTGAATATGCCTGGCGCCCGTTCTTCATGCGTCAGCATAAGACCGATGATGCAAAGGCAAGACTTCTCTTCTCGCGTGTCTTTACGTACTTCATGCTTGCTTGTTTGCTTGGATTTCTATTCTTAGCATTCTTCTTGCCTTACATATTATCGACTCCGATATTCGGCAGACAGCTTCTGCGAGCTGACTACCTTGTCGGTATGAGTATCATACCGGTTGTACTTTTTGCTTATATCTTTCAAGGAATGTATACAAATTTCATTGCAGGCATTTATATTGCAAATCGCAACCGAGTACTTCCATTGATCACCGGTGCTGGAGCCGGAGTGAATGTGCTTGTGAATATTATCCTTATTCCGGTAGTAGGGATCATGGGGGCGGCATATGCCACGCTTTTGGCATATATGGTAATGGCATACCTTCTCTATAAAGAATCCCAAAAAGTCTATCCCATAAAGTATGAGTGGGGCAGAGTGATAGAGTTGTTTGTTACTGT
>DATDEW010000009.1:0-6476 GCA_036522935.1 Kapaibacterium sp. (SeqCode) | reverse complement strand
ACAGTAACATTGACATGCTCCCGCAAGAGATGAAGCAGTGTATATTTCTCTTCGACTCATTCTTTCTGAACATTGACCGCACCGCTCGTAATACGAACATCATCACTTCCGACGAAGGAGTGTTTGTAACTGATATGGGCGCATCGCTCTTACCAAGCAGTATCATAACAGGTACACGTTTTGGCCAAAACGCAAAAGTGATAGAACAGCTAACGCGTCATCCGTTCTTTGCTGATTATGTAGATATATCTCTTCTTACCGACCGTCTTTCCATGATCTTGGAGAAAGATATTTCTACCATTGTATCTGCGATACCATCAATTTGGCTCGATAAACCGGATGACCGTATAAGACTATCAGAAGGATTGATAAACTCGTTTCGAGATAGCGAATCCTTTTCCGGTCTGATGAGCAACATAAAAACGATTCCTCGTCTTAGCGAAGAGGAAGTTCGCAGGAGAAATGCTGTAAACAGAGTTCTCTTTGATGAAAGACTCGATAAATGAACACCTATTGCTCTAGTATGAAGCGAATGGTCTTCGTCGAAGTGCCGGTAGTGATCCTGCAATAATACACACCTGAAGAATATATATCTGCACTGCTCGTGAGTATTTTTTCATAGCGCCCGGCTGGCATAACTTCGTTGGCGAGCGTTTGAACATGTCTTCCTAATACATCGGTCACTTCGATCGTCACTAACGATATATTCGGCACTGTGTACGCGATCGTCGTCCGTCCGTTAGAGGGATTCGGATAGGCAGATATCTTGATCTCTGCGACTGGAATACTTGGAGCCAGGAGAGTTACCGAATCGGTAATAGGAAAACGCCAGAACGAGAGTGCACCGACGCTGCGTGCATTGACAAACCACGGACCTTCATAGATGACAACCGTTCGGTTGTAATTTACATCGGGAAGATAGGAGATATACTCGGCATCGAACGGTGTACGCAGATGCAGGATGACCTTATTGCCTTCGACCGAAAAGCTCCGAATCCGCGAAGTGTCATTATCAAGATAGATATAATCTTTGAGTGATGCAACGACTCCGCTTACAACGGTATCCTTCTGCACGACCATTGTCGAATTCTTTGGAGAGAACTCAAGGACGAGTTCTTGCTGTGATTCCCCGCGATAAAATGCTTTCGTGATGTTCGGAGGATCAATATTTATCGTATCATCGGAGCGATAAAAATCACGCGCAACCTGATGGTACACCATATCACCAATTTGCGTGTAGCCGACCGTCGTGTAGTGGCATCCGTCATGTCCGTTAATCCCCATTACTGATACCTGTACAACATTGGGCAATGAGTCGGGAAAGGTGCGTTGAAGCTCCCGAATAGGTGAAGACTCACCACCGCAACCCATGTGATGCTGGAACATATAGAGCTTTTTGAAGTTTGGGTAGTCTTCTTTCCAATCATCATACATCGCCTTAAAGTTACCGTAGTACCCGTCGACCGTATTTGATTCGCCTTGGTACCAGAATATCGCCTTCGCTGCTTCTGCGACCTTTGCTTTCTTCACCCGGTAGAGCAGGCTGCCATAAATAGAAGTAAGTGTGTAGGGTGCCGGATCGTTGCGTTGGTGTGCTTCGATCGTTGTGCCTGAAACTCCACCATTAATAAAACATGTAGGCATTGCCTGTTCTTCGAGTATGCGCTGCTGCAAGCGCATCCCCCATCCACCGACCTTTGGTGCGTTCGCCCCCAAGTTACCTGTAGATCGACTCCATAATGTGTCACCCGAGAATGACGAGGCTGTCAGACCGAATGTTCTGCAATACTCGTTCTCAAATGGATTAAATACGTCGCCGCCCCAGACCGTGTTTGACTGCCCGTCAATAATGTAGACATCTCCACACGTTATACTATCACGTCCGGCAATGAGTGTATCTTTGGCCTCGCTCTTTAGATATATCTTAAGATCATACTCGGCAAGCTCTGCATGGATCTTCGGCAGGAGTTCATATCCTGCAACACCCTTCGGGTAGAAGAGCGGTTTTGCGATTCGCTGCATGAACTCACCATTTTTTTTAACAACGGTATAGACAGAATCAAACGAACTATCAAAGACACGTCCGACAATACGTACCACCGCAGAATCTTGTTCATCACGCGGATAGAGTTGAAAGTGCTGCGGAATTTCGGTGAAGGTTGTATCCGGTAATTGTGGTCGTTCAATAGAATACTTATCAAAGAGATGATTTTCCAATTGCACTCGTTCATCATCAGTTATATATCGCGGATAGATAAACACCTCAGCTATTTCGCCGCCCAAGAAATTACCACGGTCGAATGCGCCGAGATATACGGTTGTATCCGTATTCACACCAACTGCCGCAGAATCACCAAATGAACCGTTCACATAGAACCCGTTGAATGTATTTGACTGGTTGTAGCGCGAAAAGATGATAGAATGTGACTGGCGTACGGGAGCTCTCGAGGTTGCAAGCGAATTAAAGTTTGCATGGAGTTTGACAGGATACATTCCCGCCCCGAAGAACAACGCATGCGTTGTACCCGAAACAACATTATTGCTTAACCCATGATTTGTAACCACTGATACGACACAGATAGTATAATCCTGATTTACAGGAAAGATAGAAGGACCTGCAAGATAGTTAGCCAGACCATCAAAACGAACTGCCTTGTGCCCGTTGGCAATTGGGATGTTCGCCGTCGGCTGATTCTCAGGAAGCGGAGCGATGAACCTGACAAGAGGATTATTCGTGTCACGCCACTCTGTCACCTTACCGCCTGACTCAATGATCCCGACATCACCTTCAAGGTGCATCAATGCACCGGCAGGAATTTGAGCTTGGACTTGTAGTGAAACAAGGAGTAAAAAAATGAGTGAGGGTATCTTCATGCTTACGAAAATACGGAATAATAAAAGGCGGGAAGATTTTACCGCGAAGGAACGAAGGACACGAAGGTCGCTAAGGAAGAGCTACCCGATTCGTAATTCCTAATTCGTAATTCTAGATTGCCCCGCGCTACACGTTAAACCTAAAGTGCATCACGTCGCCATCTTGTACAACGTACTCTTTTCCTTCGGAGCGATAGACGCCTGCTTCTTTTGCAGCAGCTTCGGTCTTTAGACGCATGATGTCTTCGTACTTCATCGTTTCAGCGCGGATAAATCCTTTTTCAAAATCAGTATGGATAACACCTGCTGCTTCAGGAGCTTTTGCACCTTTGCGGACCGTCCATGCGCGTGTTTCTTTTACTCCTGCCGTAAAATATGTTTGTAAACCGAGCAAGTCGTATGCCTCGCGGACGATCGTATCAAGTCCGGCTTCCTTCATACCAAGTTCGTGTAAAAAAGTCTTGCGCTCATCAGTAGGGAGCTCGGCTAACTCCATCTCGATCTTCGCACAGATACGTACCATCTTCGCACCGACAGATCCCGCGATCTTCTTCACTTCATCTATATACGCATTCCCATCAACGACACCAACCTCATCGGTATTGGCAATGAACATCACGGGCTTGCGTGTGATAAGATGCATATCGCGCGCCCAAAGTTCTTCGTCATCATTTGCGAGTACAAATGTACGAGCAAGTTTTCCTTCGCCCAGATGCGCTGCTATGCGCTGATAGAGATCAGCTTCTGCTTTCGCTTTCGCATCACCTGTCTTAGCTTTGCGCGCCGCTCCGTCTATCTTCTTCTCAACAGTATCCATATCCTTAAAGATAAGCTCGGCATTGATGATCTCGATGTCGCGTGTCGGGTTGACAGAGCCGTCAACGTGAATAACATTCGTATCATCAAAGCAACGGACGACATGCAGGATCGCATCAACGTCGCGGATATGTGAGAGAAATTGGTTGCCAAGTCCTTCACCCGACGCCGCGCCTTTGACAAGACCAGCTATATCGGTAAATTCTATCGTCGCAGGGACTTCCTTCTGCGTTTCATAAAGCTTCGAGAGGTTGACCAAACGCTCATCAGGCACAACGACAACGCCCGTATTCGGCTCGATGGTGCAGAACGGGTAATTCTCGGCTGCAGCGAGATTACTTGCCGTAATGGCATTAAAAAGAGTAGATTTTCCGACGTTCGGCAAGCCGACGATTCCGCAAGATAAGCCCATGAGTGGTCGTTAGTAATTAGTCTGTAGTCGTTAGCCCGTTTGGCGGGAGCATAAGGAAATGAAGGCGGGATTTGTTCCGAAGGCGAGTTCGGTGGGTTTTATGAGTTTGGGGAGTTTAGTGTCTAAGAGATAAACATACCCGGCACCAAGGCACACAGATCATAGCACATTCTGGCACAGTTGTTGAAACAAATATACAAGTGCATAGTAAATTATAGAAGAAGGAAGAATTATTCATGCAGCGTTGAGACAACTTTTACATCTGTACTACTCGCCGTACATTCGTAAGGGTATTAACATTTCAACGAATCGCCATGAAAACGAACCTCATTCCTATCGCGCTGACAGTCATTGTCGCCTACTCCTGCTCACCATACGAACGCTCACATATTGTGATGCGTGAAATAAGCAGAGCAAATGCTATTACATCTGAACGAGAAATTGCTCCATATCCAACATATAAATATAATTCGCTTCTTAATGAAGTGCTCATGACGATAAATAACCACTATCTCGAGCACTTTACCTACGACCCCGCGCACGACACTTCGCTTTCAGTAGTACTATCAAAGCTTGACCAGTATAGCTACTACATGAAAGATGAAGAGATGAACAATAGGGACAAACGATTTCAGTTTGTCGAGCGCACTGATCTTGGGTTGTACCTTCACTCCGTTAATGATACAGCCGTAATTACATCTATCATGCCATACTCATTCGCGCATGAGAAAGGACTTTTGCCCGGAGACCGTCTCTTCAGTGTTGATACACAGAGTGTCGTTGGTGCTAATATAGACTCACTAGCGAATGAATTAAGCTATGCGCACAATACGACAACAACGCTCGGCATCTTCCGTCCATCGGAAGGAAAGTCATACTACATTACAACGAAAAGCAATAGCAGACAGATACGTCCGACAGTATTTGAACGAATGCTTACCGATACCATCGGATATATGAAGATCACGAGCTTTGGTGACAAGACATACGAAGAAGCGTGCAGCACACTTAGCAACTTATCACGCTACGGTATGAAACGGCTCGTCTTTGATCTGCGGGGAAACGCCGGAGGTGCGCTCGAAGAAACAATGAGGATCACAAAGTTATTCTTCGATGAACGCTCACCTATACTTGCGCTGCGATCTGCGCTACATCCGGAGAATGGAAAAAATTATTACTCAGAAGATGGAGCACCGTATGCAGCACTGCCGATCGTACTGCTTGTTGATGGTTTTTCTGCAAGTGCCAGCGAGATCATCGCCGGTGTATTCCAAGATAAAGAGCGTGCACTAATTGTTGGGCTGCCGACATTCGGCAAAGGAGTTGTCCAGTCACCATTCCGCCTCTCGCCGGGCAACGGTTGGCTTTCGCTTACGACCAGTCGTATCTATACCCCGTCGGGCAGATGCGTACACATGGCGGATAAAGAACGCGAGCGCTTAGAAGATATACTTTCAATAGATACCTTCATTACAAACATGGACCACTCATATGAACGATCCTTCGTCCGTGAGACGAAGAATTTTTTCTTGACCTCAAAAGATCGTCGGGTGTATGAAAGTGTCGGTGTGATACCTGATTACATCGTACCTCAATATAGCTCTGCGGCAACACGTATATTCTTATGGGCTGACCCGGTCTATGATGCGATCAATGACATCATCCGCGAGAAGTTTCCTCGTACATATATTGACCTCCCGACACCAACAGCATTCTACAAGCATTTCGGACAAACAAAGGCAGCCGAATATGTTAAAGAAGTGCTCCAGAACTCACCGGTCGAGATAGATGATATGTATGGCACAATTAACGTGAAAGAAGTAATGAGCACTGTGGCGCTTCATTACTCAATGAAAGTAAATTCGTACTGGGCGTACACCCGGGAAGCACTCCTCGATGACCGCCAAGTACAATTTGCACTCACTCTCTTACAACCGAAGCAAGAGCCTGTCACGAATCCGGTCATTAAAAAAGTGAACAAGAGTAAGAGAGTAAAACGTGGGGCGAAGTCCTAAACGTTATAGATCTTTGCGGCCTTTGCGGTAATTAACTTTTAACCGCAGAGGCGCAGAGTACGCAGAGAAAGAAGTTAATTCGTAACTATCTCGCCTCCCACGCTGCCCAATTACGCTCTATCTGGCGGATATGGACATCTACGTGTTTGTCGTAGTGTTCGAGTTGGTAGTTGAGGTCAACGATGCCAGTCTCCGAGTGATTAACGGTACGGCTCCACTCGTCCTCTTTAAGTGAAGCAAAGAACTTGTGATTGGCTTCATGAAGCATTGTAAATATCTCCAGCGCTTCATTCATATCACGGGAAGAGTAATCAAGATTATCCGCCCAAGCATTTTCGTCATATCCGTACACATCAGCG
>DATDEW010000008.1:0-4126 GCA_036522935.1 Kapaibacterium sp. (SeqCode) | reverse complement strand
GTAGTTTCTCAAGAGGATGCTGACTTCGAGCAAGGAAGAATTTCGGTATCATCGCCGATTGGTAAGGCTCTCTACGGAAAAGTCGTCGGAGATGTAGTGCAGGTGAAAGTGCCTGCCGGTGTGATGGAGTTGGAGATTCAGGAGATCTCAAAATAAGTGTGCTGCCCGAGTGGCGAAATTGGTAGACGCAGCAGATTCAAAATCTGCCGCCAGCAATGGTGTATCGGTTCGAGTCCGATCTTGGGCACAAAAAAAGAGGACTACTTAGTCCTCTTTTTCTTTTATGATGGTCCAAAGTTTTGCCACAAGCTCCGGTATATTCTTTCCGGCAACGGCACTTACGATCATTGGCTTCTTACGGTCGATCTTGAGCTTGCCTAATTCCTTCATCTGCTCATCATCCATTGCATCTGATTTTGTAATGATGACTAGTGCCGGTTTCTTTAGGAGTGATGGCTCAAATGCTTTCAATTCGGCTTTTAAAGTTTTATAGGCAACCTCCGGTGGGTTGACGGTATCTGTCCCATCAAGCATGAATAGCAGAACAGCACTTCGTTCAATATGACGAAGAAACTGCAGGCCAAGCCCACGACCTTCACTTGCTCCTTCGATCAGTCCGGGTATATCAGCAACAACAAATGAGCGATGTTCTTCCGGAGCCGCAACGATGCCGAGATTCGGAATAAGAGTTGTAAATGGATAATCAGCAATTTTTGGCTTTGCTGCGGAGATACGACTAATGAGAGTTGACTTACCCGCATTCGGGAATCCTACAAGTGCTACATCGGCAAGAAGTTTTAACTCAAGTTCAAGTGCAAATGCTTCGCCTTCTTTACCTACGGTTCTGTACCGAGGAGTTTGGTTTGTTGATGTCTTGAACTCTGCATTGCCAAGTCCGCCTTTGCCGCCTTTTGCAAGGGCGATCTTTTCATAAGGGATAGTAAGATCAGCGAGGATATTCTCGGTATCTTTCTCCTTGATGAGCGTCCCAACCGGTACCTTAATTACAAGGTCTTCACCGTTACGACCGGTCATATTATTCATTCCGCCGGGTATGCCATCTTCTGCGGCATAGCTTTTCTTATAGCGAAAGTCAAGGAGTGTTGAGAGTTGTGGATCAGCTATGAAATACACATTGCCACCTCTACCACCATTACCACCGGCAGGACCACCTTTCGGAATGTATTTCTCACGACGGAATGCAATTTTTCCGTCTCCGCCTTTTCCGGCGGCTATGCTAATTTCTGATTGGTCAACAAATTTCATTCGCTATATCGTTTGTCAAGCGCTTCCGATAACTTCCGCGCCGGTTTTGATGCTCTATCTGCGCGTTGCATTTCGAGCGTTGTGTCAAGATTAATACGCGCGACTTCTTTGTCCGTAGCGGTATTTATTGTTGCTATAAAAGAGCGGTACTTCTTTTCATGCCCGTGAAAAATATCTTTAATGATACGATCTTGACTTTTTTGAGAGAGGAATAGCTCAAGAGGGAGTAATTTCTTTTCCTTGAAGGAAAGATGAAATGGGACTACCTGCACACCCGCTTCTTTCAACTCCTCAACAAATTCAACATATTCCGGTACGCTAACATTAGTGTACTCTGTATCCAATGCTGTCTCTGAAATGGGAGTCTGTTCCGCAGGCTCTTTCTTAACAAGTAAAGCGGATAATACATCAACTGATTCTTTCAATGTCAGTTCTCGCTTTGTTGAAGCTAAGAACGCATCTGCGACAATTGTCACATGTTTGTCTCTGAAATATTCTGAGAGAAGCTCAACCTCTAAAGCCGGGTCTGGTCCCCGGTAACGGATTGCACTATAAATTTCATCAAGTAACTCAATGGTTATAGACAAGGTAGCATGACTCATTACCAGATCGTCAATGTCTCGAATAATACCGGTAATATCCGTTACATGCGTTTTGTGGTTTAGTCGCTGAGATATAATTATAGGGTAATACTCATACGCATGCAATACTCCAACTTTACTTTGTATATCTAAAGCACTGGTGCCTGACAAATACTCTGAGAGGAATGACTGTGGTTTTAGCAGATATTCTAACTCTTTCAGGTAGCTATCAGTAACAAGAATACGTGCAGAAGGAATATCGATGTTATCGATAGTAGTAAATCTAGTATCGGCCAGCAAAAAACGTTTCGATTGCTCTGAAAGTACTCCTTCGGCAAGAAGAACTGACGGAGTAAATTGTTTCGTATCACCGTTAACTATAATTGCAAGCCACGAAGTGATTCGGTCGAGTTTTTCACCGACAATTTTCTCCTTGATATCAACGAAAGCAGTCATTTACATTAGTATTTATACTGTTGCGAGAAGAAAAGTACCATTGAAGTTAAAAGGTTGCACGAATTTCTGCCCGACCTGAATGAACAGTATTCGCTGATATTTCTGAAGGAGCAATATGCCTGCCTGAATAGGTTGCCGATGCCGTCAGACCGCTGCCTATATTGTAGTCAAAAGTCACTTCCCATCTGGTTGTAAGGCCATCGTCCCTGCCTTCTGTCAGTGAGTAGGGCACTTCAGAATAGGAGATCTCAGAAGGTATGACCACGTTGTCAAACCCTAAAAGTACGCCCATTCTAATATCAGAAGTGAGCGAATAGAGGACTCGTTCTGAGATGCTAAATATTTCGACTTTCGTTGATGATTCGGAGTTGTCTTTTCCCGTACTGTATTGTACATTTGAAACGCTGCTTAATGGGCTAAAAAATGGGGTATAGGTCAGTTCAACAATTGTTTTGAACTTAGTAGTATTTACATTCTTTGCAAGTAATGCAGAGCTAGAGTTAACTTTGTCTGTAGATAGATCAAAATTAGATTCTGTCTTAAGCTCTCTTGATATAGCATAGAGTCCTCGGAGTGCAAGTGTTCGATGATAATTGTTGTCTGTTCCAAGATCATACTGATTTAACCCTTTTCGCTCAATGAATCGAAATCGAAGCTGCTTTGTGACATCTGATTCGAAAAGGTAGAGATCTTCTTGTAGGAATATATTGGCATAGAGGGTAGATGTGTCATTGAAGACGGTATTCCATTGAAAGTAATCGGTCAACGAAGCGTCTGAGAAGCTTTTTCGCTCTAACTTAAGTGATGTTTCGCTCGATATATGCCGTAAGAAATCAACTCCATCAGGTAACGACAAGAATGTTGGGGATATCTTAAATCTGAAAGCAAGATTATTTGTCGTCGTTGGAAAAAGTAACTCCGTCGGTCGTGAAATAAGTACATAGTTAGCTTGATCTGAATACCTTGCTATTTCAAATTCGCTTGGGTCTTGAAGATTATTCCCATTGAGGTCTCCGAGATACTTATAGCTTCCATAGCCGGGTTGCGTAAGAATAAAGATCTTCTCTGTTCGTGATGAAAGTTCGGAAAAGATGTCAATTCTTGCATCGGTATTTATTGCATTATTTAATGTCCTGTATCGTGGTGCAATCGAAACATAATAGTTCGTGAAATCTCCACGTGAAGTTAATTTTGCCAAAGAGTCTCTATATCGTTTCTCGAGGAGTGACAAGGAAGCTGTTAGCGAAAACTCCCTCGAGAGTGATCCGCCTAGCTGAAGCTGATACTGATAATTGTCGCTTATCTTTGAATATGCATTACTTCGAAGACTATCTTCACTGTAATACCGCGCTTCGATCTTGCCGACAATGCTATTGCTCTCAGAGAACAAGAACCCGGCATTATATCTGTTTAAGATAAAACTTCCTGATGCTAATGCATCGCCTACTTGTGATTCCTTCTTCGTGTTGTTAAACCCGATAAATGGTGAGATCGATAGTGATGTGCCAAAATGTTTTGAAATGTTTCCCGAAATAATATTCCATAATGAAGACATCGAATTACCGTATAGTGTGGTTGGGATTCGGGAGTATGATGCAGTAATGGTTGGAATATATGCAGAATCCTCTCTAATGACAAAAGCAGTGGTGATATTCTCTCCTTTGTATTGTGTTGAATAGTTAGTATAGCTACTGTAAGCACCTGAAAGAGAAATGTTCTTATAGTCAATATTGAGGTTTGTGATTCGTTCTCGCTCTTGTGCAAGATTCGATTGTGAATAGATAACCGTATCTTCAACACCATACAAACGAAGTGATTCAGCT
>DATDEW010000007.1:0-6677 GCA_036522935.1 Kapaibacterium sp. (SeqCode) | reverse complement strand
ATGGTTTCCATTCCTCGTGAGTTGATAAGTTCGAAGCGGTGTACAATGATCCCTTCATGCATGGCAAGACCGTAATAACCGATCGGAGATGACAAAGATATCATTTGCTTTCCGAGGACAATGTTTCGCATCGGTTCGGGGATATCAGAGATCGTCAACTTGTATCGCGGCGTATCACTGGAGAATGCATACGGCGCAAAGCGAATATCGAAACGTACAATTGAGTCAAATGCTGGAAGTTTCCATTGTGTTGTTGGTTTCTCTTGGCATCTGAGCGTTAACGCGTATGCGAAAAAAAATAGTATAATAAGTACCCTTTTCTTCATCAGACATCTAACACGATGCAGGCATCTTTGTTTTCTAGAGGTGAGTTAATAATAATTCATCGGGTCTGGAAGATCACTTGTCATATGGGTATGTGTTGGTGCGGAATGACACAGAGTCGCTAAGTGTTTTATAAAAACTTATAACCGATCACGATAATGAATTTTCCTATTATTAGAGGCAAAGCGACAAAACAGCCGCATGTCAGCATCCCCGAAGGTACATTTGAGGAAGAACACGGCAGAGAAGGGTTCTTTGGCCGAGTCTCGCATCTCTATCATGCCTACCCTCCGACTGGCTGGACACGCATTGAAGGTAATCTTCGCCCTCATGCCTTTGACCTCAATCAGCTTGAGCCGACGGATCTGAACGACGTTAATGGTCTGCCAACGCCGATACTCTACAATGATGATGTGATTCTTCTCATCTCGCGCCGCACGGAGCCGCATCCATGCTACTTCCGCAACGCTGATGGCGATCTTCTATATTTTATCCATCGAGGCAGCGGGAAGTTCGAGACAGATTTCGGCACGCTTGATTTTGAAGCCGGTGATTACATCGTTATTCCCCGCGCCACAACGTACCGCATGATACCTGAAACGAAGGATAACTTCTTCGTTATGCTTGAGGCACACGACGAGATCATGCCACCGACACCGGAGATGAAGGGACTTATGGGAATGCATGCCATCTTTGATACAGGTGCACTTACCTTGCCTGAATTCCAAGAATTTATACCAGGCGAACTCAATGGTAAGGAATATGAAATTCGTGTGAAGCGTCTTGGGGAGTGGACTTCTATATTTTATCCATACAATCCGATCGATATAGTCGGATGGCGCGGCGACCTAACGGTCTATAAGATCAACATGCGCGACATCCGTCCTGTCATGTCACACCGCGTGCATCTTCCGCCTCCTGTACATACGACCTTCATGTGCAAGAACGCAGTTATCTGTTCGTTCTTACCGCGTCCTATTGAAGAAGGTCCGGAGACTTTGAAAGTACCGTTCTACCATCGTAATTCTGATTATGATGAAGTGTTGTTCTACCATGACGGCGATTTCTTCAGCCGCGACAACATTAAGCCGGCAATGATGACGCTGCACCCTGCAGGTATCCATCATGGACCGCATCCGAAAGCAGTTCGTAATCAGCACACGTTAACTCGTACTAATGAGATGGCGATGATGTTGGATGCGAGGAATCCATTGAAGATCGCACCGGAGGCAGAGTCAGTCGAATGGAAAGAATACTGGGCAAGTTGGAAAGAGAAGAAAGAGACAGTGAAGTAAGTTACTTCACAATGAGCACACGGCTCATGCTCCTGCTTCCTGACGACTCGAGCCCAACAAGATATTGACCTTGAGGCAATGATGATGATGGCAGACCCATAGTATGTCTGCCTTTTGAAAGAGTTGCCTCAGAGGAGAGCACCATCTTCCCGTTAACATCAAAGATCGCCATCTTCACATCACCGGATAGATTAAGATCAAAATTCGCTACGATACCTTTTTCGTCACTTGTCGGATTTGGGACGATCCGCATATTATCAAAGATGCTTCCATCATGATTGATATATCCCCTGATGAAGGCATCACCACATGTGTCATCTACCTGTAAGACAGTCCCCGATAACATAAGAGGCTCCAACACGCAAGAATGATAGATACTATCAGTACCATTTAAAATAACTCTATCTATAGTGATAGGAGAATATGAACTATCACCGACCGTTACTCTGAAAGAGATAGTACCAAGTTCCGTCTCAGAGTTGATAGCGGAAGTAGTTGGTCTCGAAAGAGTCAGACGAAGCAATCCGTCGAAGTCTTGCCGTTTAAAAATCCAAGGAGAAGTTATTGCTACGTTCGCAACAGTTAGGACATTATCATAGAACCTGATATCAATAACTACCGATGCAAGCCCGCGAAGCGCCTCTATATTATCTTTGATGATCATCTTTGTTGCAAAGACACTACCGGCAGGTTTTGTAATAACAGCTGAATTATCAACTGATGCAACATCAAAGCGAACAGTACCTTTTGAACCAATGAGCGAACCAAGAAGTGGGACACTCCTCGAAATTCCGCTTGCTTTGCTTTTAATGACCAATAAAGATGTTGAATCCCCTAACTTCGAAGGATCAAAGTCAACCATGAATGAAGTATCTTCATTCGGTGCAACCCTAAGGGGCAGAGTCATTGTAGAGTTGAATGAGAATTGCGGATTGGATGCAAGAAAGAGCGAATCGATCAAGAGTGTATCACATCCGTAGTTGCCGACAGTGAATGTTCTCGAAGCAGTCTTACAAAGGAACGCGTAGAACACACTGTCCTCGGCAGATAGAATGAAAGGTGCACCACCTTTCTTTGAAGTGATATTAATGGTTATGGTAGTGTCAAGCCCTGCGCCGGTCAGCCGTATACCTCCTGTAGCAGAAGCACCTGAACCTGGTGAGAACCGGAATATGAACGTCGCTGAATCGCCGGGTGGTATATATGCCGGTGTTAGCGGTCCGCCTATAAACGAATACCATGAAGGACCATTCAACACTGTACTATCAATAGCTAATGTATCGCATACTCCGAAATTGTATATTGTAAACGATGTATCAAATGTTGTGCACGGCGGGATACTATCAATAATGATGCTTGAAGGTAATGACAGAGAGCGAACCTTCGGCTTGACAGTGCCAACGAGCTTGAGAGTGATCATCTGCTCAGCACCGTTCTTTGTCCGTACATGTATCTTAACTGAATCAAACTTGCCTCCATCACTTAAGGGTACCTCGGCGATACGTATCAAGATGCTGTCATCAGGTGCGAAACTTGAGGGGATGATGGGACTTAGTATCTGGAAACTTTGGTCGGTGAGGCCTGAAATGCTAAGTATTGTAACGGAATCACATGAAAAATTTCTTAAGTATGTAGTCAGTTCTGCCTGTTCACACACTAGTAATGGTTCAAACGAGAGAGTGCCTTCGGTGAGTGATGTGTTGCAAACAGGTTTGCCAAAGCCGTCAATTTTTATCGTAGTATCAAGCTTAGTAGTTGCGTCAAACTCGAATGAAAGTTTTAGCTGCTCGTTATCGGCGATCGGCGATGTTGGTGTATACTGAATAACAACATGATCACTATCATCGGAGTTAAGTTGTCTCGGTAGAGCGGGTTGATACAATATACTATAGTTAGGGTTGCCCGAGAGCAATGCTACGGAAGTCAATTTTAATGGTTTACAGATCGTATTCTTGAACCACAATGTGTCATACCTGACATCACATATAACTACAGAGTCAAAAGCCATGCGGCTCTGAGATAACTGCGCTTGCGGTTCTTTTGTAGAAAGTACTTTTAGTCGTAATGTTACAGAAGTGTCGCGTTCAACACCGCCAGTACTCAAACGTATTATCAGAGTTGCAATATAATCTCCCGGAGTGTTGCCGTTAATATTCATTCTGATCTGTGCCGACCCACCGGGCGGAAGTGTCTGTGGGAATGATGAGCCATTAGAGATCGAGAATAAAGTAGGCGCAGTAATGATGAGCGAGCGTATTTGTAGTGTGTCACATGGACCGTTCTTTAATGTGACGGCTGTATCAATAGTATTGCAATCGGATGCAAGCAGCAAGTCGAGCTCTTTTGTTAAGAGTATGTTTTCTCCGGGTGCACCATTGCCATGTAAATTTACTCGGGTTTCATATTTACTACCATTGACCGTATACCCTACAATGATCTGTGCAGAATCGGCTTTATAATCATTTGGTATATATTTGATCCTGATAGAGTCATTTGAATTAAGAGTGTCCGGTAGTGTAGGGTGTGAGATGCTAAATTGTGGCGAGCCAATGATGCCAATATCATTAATTTCGAGAGGAAGACAATCACTCACATTGATAAGCTTAATGAGAGTATCAACATCGAAGCACCCTGATGAAGAAAGAGATATGTTCTTTGTAGAAAAATCTAATACACTTGCAAGCTGTTTTACACCATGTGTATTCCACCATAAGTATCCATCAACCGTTCCGCCATAGAGCGTGTCCCCGGAGACAAAAAAATTAGTATTGTATGCATTTCCCGGTCCGCAAAAGCTATTCCATGAAACACCACTATCTAATGAATACAGAAACTCTTCACGAGTCTGCACATAGAGGATCGTTGAATCACCCTTAATGTCGCCAATAATATTTGTACCTGGCGGAAATTGATGGATGATGTTCCAGATAACACCTCCATCGTCTGAACGTAATATCTGTTTTCTGCGCTCTGCCGCAATAAAGTATCTGCCTTTTCCTTGGATGGCAAGAGGCTGCCAGGCAGCATCCTTAAATGGAACGTTAGCCCATGATGCTCCCCCGTTTGACGTAACCGCAAAATACCCGCTATTTGAGGTCATAAGACCGTTCATCGGAGTAAGATAAGCAATGTTGTTTTGATTTGTTGAGATACCAATTGATCTCCAGGTCAGTCCATCATTAGTCGAAAAGACATTATTACCTGACCAAGAGGTTGATACGAGTACTCTTGAAGTTGAATTATAACTAACACATGCTTGCTCTCCTCTTTGAGATGTCGGAACCCATGTAACGCCGCCATCAGTAGTTTTAAATACGCCTGTCGTTAACGAGGTCTGTCGCGCACTCATCCAGCCGATGTTTTGATCTTTGAAGGTGAATGATGAGACCGGAAGCGTTAGGGTAGCAGGTGTAGTAGACTTTGTCCAAGAGAGTCCTCTGTCAGTAGTACGCCATACACTACCATTTGCAGTACCGACAAACCCAATATCCGGGCGTCCGATGGAGGAAAGAAAATGAACAGTAAATATCTGTGAGTTAAACGAATAGAGCTGCGACCACTGTGCAGAGGCAGAAGATGCCACGACGAGTGCCATCAGTATCAACAGTGTGTTCACGAACCTACTCACAACTTCAAATCTATCATTAATATAGTGTAGCCCAACCCACGGCCGTTTGAGGGCATCCCGTATTTAAAACGCTTAGTAGCCCAATTAGTTACTGATCGGACTAAACTTACTTTTATGGTGACTTCGTTTCGGATTCCTTATTTTTGCAGTCAAAATTCTTACCACTTTCCACATGAAAAAGCTATTTGCCCTGTTATTCTTGGCTGTTACTGGTTGCGCAGCATTCAAAGGCGAGCCCGCTGCTGAACTCGACCCTATTCCGCCACCGGGATATGCGCCCGTCTATGTGAAGAATGTTGCCCCGATGCCTAACTCTCCGGATAAAAAACCGGCTTTCTACATGAGCCGTATCGAGTCGCAGCCGAACCGTACAAAGCTCTTTGTTCATATCGTTGATTCGGCGGGAAATTATCTCTCGGGTGCATCGAAGAACCGCCCGCTCTGGTGCAACCTGCTTGATTATGTCAATGGCAGACCTACGCAGATAAAGGATTTCAAACTCAAAGAAGTTATAGAAGCCGACAAAACTCCGACGGCGATCGCTCTTGTCATGGATCATTCAGGTTCTATGGGTGAGGAGCGGGCGCGAATCGTCCAGGATGCGGCTGAATACTTCATCAATATGAAGAAGCCCGAAGATGCCATTGCAATTGTGAAGTATGATAATCATACCGTTATTGAATCGCCACTTCTGCAGGATGGATTCATGATCAAGAACAAACTCAAGAAGAACGGGCTTACCGGCTTTGGTGGTTTGACGGCTATCGGTGATGGCATCGCTGCAGGAATAGAACAAGTTGCAAATGCAAGTGGTTATGACAGACGTGCGGTGCTTGTCTTTACCGATGGGCAAGATAATAGCTCAAATATCTTACGAGATTCGATTATTAACCTTGCAAAACGGACAAATACGATTGTATGCTGTGTGGATTTTGGTGAGAATACCGATAAGCAGTATTTGCAGGATGTAGCTGATAACTCTGGTGGCACATACCACAATATCTATAGCTCAAAGGAGTTTGAGTTGGTATTCGGCGATATATATAAGAAGCTCAAGAATTTCTACGTGCTGGAATACACACCTCGTGAATACGGAGAGCATACTGTTTCCTTAAAGCTTTGTTTGCCAAAAGACACGCTCTTTGCGGAACGGTCATATGACAATACTCCTGTTATTGGCAGTTATTCTCTAGTCGATGTTTATTTCGATATCAATAAATCGGAGGTAACCCCTGCCTCAGCGCCGGCTATTGAGAATATCGCAATACTCATGAAGGCATATCCGAACATGATGGTCGAGCTTCGCGGACATACGGATAATACTAACACCACAAAGGACTCGGACTATAATAAGAAACTCTCACAGCGTAGAGCAGATGCAGTCAGGGATGCCATTGCTAAGGCAGGTATTTCGGCATCACGGATACAGG
>DATDEW010000006.1:0-5251 GCA_036522935.1 Kapaibacterium sp. (SeqCode) | reverse complement strand
AAAGCTATATGATAATGCTTATGAAGTAGGAGCGATGATTTTCGGGTTCTCAAATTACTTAAGAAATAATCTGAAATAACAATGAAAACTCCCGGCATCAACTATCAACTATTAAACTATCCAACTATCAACTAGATCATGGGCGAGTGGTATAAAGATTGGTTTGCAGATGATCGTTATTCGTGTCTTTACAAGAATCGTAATGACATGGAAGCGGCAAAGCTTATCGAACTCGTCGAGCTAATTACCGGCGATGATAAGTCTCGGTGTGTATTAGATATACCCTGCGGAGCCGGACGACATCTTATCACACTTGCAAAACGAGGATATACCAATCTTCATGGACGCGACCTATCACCGACGCTTATCAACGAAGCAAAGCAGCGTGCTGCCGAAGAAAATGTTGCTATCGAAGTTGCGATATCCGATATTCGTGAGCCGCTTACATTGGAGTATGACCTCATCCTGAATCTCTTCACAAGTTTTGGTTACTTCGAGAAAGACCAAGAGCATGAAGCAGTGATTCACAGCTTTGCGAATGCTCTTAGCACGGGCGGATATGTAGTGATTGATTTTTTTAATGCACTACTTGTCCAAGAAAAGCTCATGCCAAGCTCGGAAGTTGAGATAGATAAAGACGAGGTTGCCCATATTACTAAACGGATCGAATCAGGGCGTATTATCAAGACCATCCGATTTGCCTCTGATGGGAAGGAATTTATCGAATCGGTTCGGCTTTATACCTTACGTGATTTCCGGGAGATGTTTGCCGCTGCAGGTCTTCTCTTAGAGCACACGTTCGGTGATTATGAAGGAAATGAATTTACAAATACATCGTCGCGTCTTATTATGTTTGCTCGTCGCGCTTAGCGTGATGGGTATACTTTCGGGATGCGATATCTTCTCGACTCGCACACCGGAGCCACCCGATACAGGAAGCCAATTCATCTGGACTCCCGCTTCAACACCGCATCTTCTTCTGGAAAACTTCAAGGGCTCACTCGAGGAAGTTGACGGCACAAACCACAGTAAGTGCTTTATCTCCGATAATGATTCGACAACGACTAGTGAGAAGTTGATATATCATTTTGTCCCTCGCTCGGGGCTTGACGCATCAAGCCAAAGTATTTTCGACGGATGGTCGCCAACATCAGAGAAGAATTATATTGTCAAGCTTCGCAGTTTGCTCATGACCGACCCGAAACTTTCAGTCATCATTTCCAATGAGAAAATAGAGCAGAATGATGTTCACTCGGCGAAAGTAGATTTTGATTATACTGTTCTCATTCCTGTCGAAGGTAGTTCAACGATCCCGTCGTCAATAAGCGGCTCGGCACAGTTTCAGGCAGAGCTTATTACAACCGAGCAGGGCACAAAGGAATGGCGAGTTGTATGGATGTATGATTATGTTGCATCAGGTTCATCGTCGAAAACATTTACTGACCTAAAAGTACTGATGACCTTGTGAGATACCTTCTTATCATCATATCAGCGGCAATACTTATCTCCTGCAACCCGTTTGCGCCGGAGGTTGATGATTCGATAGTTACTAATCCAATTGGTGATACCAAAACGATCGACGGATATTTTCAGTCATTCCGCTTCGCATACCAATTCCGCGATACGTTAGTCTACGGAAAGCTTATCGCACCTGATTTCACCTTTAGCTATCGCAACTTTGATAGAGGTCTTGATATGGAGTGGGGCAGAAGCGAGGAGATGCGAACTACGGGTTCTCTCTTCGAGTCAGCACAAGCACTCGATCTTCTTTGGGGTAATGTCCTTGACTCTAGTGGGACCGATGTGGTCTATGATATTACTCGCTCATTCTCACTCAATGTAACGTTGAATCTTGGCGACGTTCTGCACGTAGATGGCAGAGCGATCTTTCACCTTGAGCGGCCGACGGCGAACGACCCGTGGCAGGCTGTCAGGTGGCGAGACGAATCAAATTTTTAATGGGAGCATTTCAGGAATTACAACGTGCGATAGGGAAGCTCGGCATTAGCGGAACGCTGTCGCTTATCCTAGAGAAAAATAAGAAGAAAAAACGGATTGCTTCTTTACTCGCTAATCATGGTGGTATTGCTACCCTAAAGCAATTTGATATTCTTCCGCCTACACTCACCCCTGAAGAAGAATCTGTTATCATCGAAAAAGCAGATGCAATGCTTCGTGATGAGAATTTCTTTTTTACTTTCCCATATAAAACAAGAGACATTGAAGACCCGTGGAATTATGATCCTCTTGAAGACAAGCGTTGGCATAAAAAGCACTATGAGGAGACAAGAGTACACACTGCAGACTCTCCCAAAGATGTAAAGATAGTATGGGAAATTAATCGGTTCAAAGACCTGCCTATACTTGCCGAAGCCGCATTTATAACTAAGGATAAAAAGTATGCCGATGAAGTTGAGCGCAGATTGCTATCATGGATAGAATGTAACCCGTTTGGTAACTCAGTGAATTGGTCAAGCCCGCTTGAGTTTGGTATCCGAGTCATCAGTTGGTCAGTCTCTTTGCGATTGCTTCGCGGCGCTGGATTTCGCATTGATGAAAATCCGGCGATACAACGCTCCATCTATGAACACGCTGCCTATCTCGCTGCAGCACTTTCAACTGATAAGATAGTCCGCTCCAATCATCTCATTGGGGAAGTGACGGGGCTCTATGTTGTATCATCACTCTTTGATTACAAAGGAGCAGCCGAACATAAAGAACAAGCTAAAGCTATACTGCAGGATTCAGTTTTGAAGCAGGCGTCTACTGATGGTGTCTCGCGTGAGTCATCGGGATGGTATCACGGATTTGTGACTGACTTCGCTGAAGTCGCAGCGAGAGTTGCAAAGGCGACTGGTGATACATTCTCTTCGCAATACCTTTCACGACTAGAATGCATGCTCATCTACAAGAATTCAATTTTTGGTGCTGATGGAATTATCAAGTATGGAGATTTTGATAACGGAAAGGCGATAGAGCTTCCGGTCAAATGGCGTGATGCAGTGCTTGGTGTTTCACCAGTTACTTCCCGTGAGAGGAAGAATCTTTTCAATGATGCAAAGCATGTATCAGTGAAGCTTGATTCAAATGAGCTTTTCTTTCGTGCAGGGGAGTTTGGTTGGGGTGGTGATGGATTCTCTTCTCATGCTCATGATGATTTTCTTGCGCCTGTCGTTTCGATACATCGCCATCCTATCTTAGTTGATCCCGGTACATATGTCTATAACGGTGACGCCGAAAACCGTGACAAGTTTAGAGTTGCATCATATCATAACACTGTAATAATAGGTGATACGTCTTCGGCAGTATTAAAACCAGGATTCGGATGGCTGAAAGTACGACCTGATGCTTCCATCGATTTCTTTACCGATAATGATGATGAAGTTATTGCCGAAGCAAGCTTCGGCGAGTGGAAGGGGGAGCATTTGCGACGATTCATGCTCACCAAAGAACTCTTCAGACTTGAAGATCACTTCGAACTTAGGAGCGGTAAACCCATCGAGTGGCACTTCCATTTTCATCCTCGCTGGCGCATCGAGAAGCTCGACGGATTGAAATTTGCCCTACGTGATTTCCGCGGACATGAGTTTCTCTTTGAACTTTCAGAAGGAGAATTGGATTTTGAGGTTCTCGATTACGATTTCTCCGGCTCATACATGGAAAAATCGAGGGCGAAAAAGATACGATTTACGACAATATTAGCGCAAGGCGCACATCATTACCGGTTTGAAATTACGCGATCATCTCGATAAAGGAATCTGGGCTGTTGCCGATAAAGGACTTTTGCTCCTTTATGGCTTCGCCGTTATTGTGATCGTTGTGACAACTATTCCTGATACGGAGTGGGGAGCGTTTAATCTCTACCAATCCATCTTTCTTATCATCTGCTTTATCGCAGATTCTGTCTTTCTTCAGCCGATGGTGAAGTTTGCCAGTGAGCATGAAGCGGAGATAGGTGATGCACTCGGTGCGAGTTTTATTTTGTACGTCGGGTCGTTAGCAGTTGGTGGCCTTCTTTGTTTTGCAACTACGAATTTCCTAGCCGATCTTTTTAATAGCAGTGAGCTTCTGGAATTGCTTCCATGGTTGCCAATATTACTCATAGGACACATCTTCAGAAATGTGGGGATCCGCTACCTGCAAGCACTTTATCATATTAAAGCTATCTTTTGGGTAGATCTTGCTTTCTTCGGTTCTATTATTGCTCTCTGTGTCGTTGCCCATCAATATGCAATGCTCAACAGTGCTCTTGACTTTGTAAAGATAAATTTGATAGGAGGAGTATTATCAAGCATAGTGGCAGTTATCTTCTCAAGAAAAGGACTTTTGGAGATGCCGCTTCTGAATGTGCCAAAAGATGAATACAAGAAGTTACTCTCATTTGCTAAGTATCAGGCGGGAACATCTGTCCTTCAACAGTTGCAGCAATGGTCAGACAATCTTATTATAGGTATTTACCATACTCCAAAGGAGGTTGGTCTTTATGCGGCAGCAAAGACTCTCTATCGGCTATTCGATGCTGTGAAAGAAGGAGCAACCTTACTTATTGTACCTATTGCATCACGACTTCACTCAACCGGTGATAAGGAGAAGCTTTCCACGCTCGTTGAGCAGCTGTTATTCTTGGCATTTATGGTTCTCGTGCCTGTATCGCTTGTACTGGCATTCGGCTCGGATACTCTGATGCACATCTTCTATAAAGATAAATTTCCCGGTATTGATGGAGTATTCCAGATACTTATCTTGAGCGGCATTGTCCTTCCATTTTATCTTGTTGCTACGAACGTGCTTATCGGAATCGGCAATGTCAAAGGGCTCTTCCTCTCAATGCTTGGCGGTACGCTCATCTTCTTTGCTATGAATCGAATTCTGGTGCCGGGCATGGCTTCGGTCGGTGCTGCGATCGCAGTTCTTTTCAGTATAGCGGCTATCGGCATCTTCGGTTTTATTGCAATGCGTAAAGAGCTTTCCATCAGCCCTCGCGGTATTGCCGCAAGCCTGAAAGATATTAAAAGTTTGCTTAAGCGTCCTGATAAAAAAGACAGGCAGGCACTCTGACTCGAGGGGGATAAGCTTTCGAGGCAAAAACGCCACATTTTTAGTTGTTTTATATGGAAAGGTAGTTAACTACCCTAATTCTGTCGCTTTTTGGAACTTTTAAGGCGTTTTTCTGCTTTTTACGCGGCTACAAATTCCGCCTCGAACAGGGGTGGGTAGAATCTATTTTATCGGAAAGTACAGCAGTGCAAAA
>DATDEW010000005.1:0-4632 GCA_036522935.1 Kapaibacterium sp. (SeqCode) | reverse complement strand
AACTCTATCGAGAACGATGCGATGATCGCCGCTCCGACTGCCGGACCGACAAGTCGCGCTGCGTTAAAGACAGCAGAGTTTAATGCTACGGCATTTGCAACATCTTCCTTGCCTACCATCTCAACAACGAATGATTGCCGTGTAGGAAGATCAAATGCTATCGTGATACCAAGCATCAGGTTTATCGCGCCGAGAACCCATATCGAAGTCATATCCTGCCAGACAAATACTGCAAGCATCAAGGCGAAGAGTCCGGCGAATGATTGTGTGATGATTATGATCTTTCGCTTGGGAAATTCATCGGCGATAGTCCCGGCATAAGCACCGAGCAGTAAGACAGGTACTGCGCCTAAGAAACTCATCAGGCCTAATGCTCTTGAGTCACGAGTAATAGAATAGACCAACCATGATAGCGCTGTGTTCTGAAGCCAGGTGCCGATCAGTGATACGACCTGTCCGGAAAAGAAGAGTCGGTAATTACGATGCCGAAGTGAGCGGAATGTATACTTTATAAAGTCTTCTGTCTTGTCGCTATATGTTGAGATAAATTTGGTCACAGGATTTCAGGCAACGTTTTTTACGGTTTCTTTATTACTAAGTTACTAAATTTTTGAATGTAATACGTCGTCATTCCGAACGAAGCGAAGCGTAGTGAGGAATCTGGATGTAGTAGCTCTTTTCTGATGACTACTTCCCCCAGATTCCTCGTCACTCCCTTCGGTCGTTCCTCGGAATGACATAAATGGATCAAAACTATGTCACAACTACTTCTGGCCAGATCATCGGGCAACGATATCTTCCTCAATCCGAAAATGATGAATCGCCACGGCATTATTGCCGGTGCAACCGGGACGGGAAAGACCGTCACTCTCCAAACTATCGCCGAACATCTTAGCAGTATCGGTGTCCCGGTATTCCTTGCTGATATCAAAGGTGATCTTGCAGGTATTTCGCAGACCGGTGGCGGCAATCAGAAGATCGATGCTCGCCTTGCAGAGCTTTCTATTACAGGACATACCTTCGAAGGATATCCCGTAACCTTCTGGGATGTGTATGGCGAAAAAGGTCACCCAGTCAGAGCAACGATAAGCGACATGGGTCCACTGCTTCTCGCGCGGCTGTTGAATCTCAACGACACTCAAACCGGAGTACTAAATCTCGTCTTCAAAATTGCAGATGATAACGGCATGCTCCTTCTTGATATGAAGGACTTGCGTTCGATGCTGCAGTATGTCGGTGATAACGATGATGACTTTAAAACGGAGTATGGCAATGTTTCAAAAGCATCGGTCGGTGCTATACAACGTGCATTGCTTGAGATAGAACAGCAAGGCGGTGATGTCCTCTTCGGTGAACCAGCACTGAACATCTTCGACCTGTTGCAACTTGGTGCAGGCGGAAAAGGAATGATCAACATCCTTGCCGCTGATAAGCTGATGCAGTCGCCAAAGATGTATGCGACATTCCTGTTATGGCTCTTATCAGAACTCTTCGAAAATTTGCCGGAGGTCGGCGACCTCGATAAACCGAAACTCGTCTTTATCTTCGACGAGGCGCATCTTCTTTTCGATGAAGCGCCTGATGCACTGCTAAGTAAGATCGAGCAGGTCGTTCGTCTTATCCGCTCGAAAGGTGTCGGCGTCTTTTTCGTGACACAGAACCCTATCGATATTCCTGATAAAGTAGCGGCGCAGCTTGGCAACCGTATCCAACATGCGCTTCGCGCTTTTACTCCGCGTGACCAGAAAGCCGTGAAGGCAATGGCGCAGACCTTCAGAACAAATCCTGATCTTGATATTGAATCTGTCATCACCGAACTTGCAGTCGGTGAGGCGTTGGTATCGCTTCTTGATGAGAAGGGTTCGCCGATGGTCGTGGAGCGGACGTTCATCGTGCCGCCGCATTCGAAGCTCGGACCGATATCGGATGCGGAGCGGTCACAGGTTTTGAAGATGTCATTTGTCTATGGTCGTTATGAAAATATGATCGATAGAGAGTCGGCTTACGAACTGCTCAAGAAACGAGCCGAACAAACCGCCGCAGAGTATGCAAAGGAAGTTGAGCAGAAAGCTGAAGAAAAAGCGTCGCGCCCCAGAGGCCGCCAACCCGACACCATCATACAGTCCGTAGCCAAATCCGCCGTCCGAACAGTAGGCACAGCAATCGCCGGGCAGCTGGTGCGAGGGTTGCTAGGGTCGTTGTTTGGTGGACGCAGGAGATAGTGAAGGTTGTAGGTTTTAGGTGGTAGGTTACAGGGGGTATTAACTATCGACTATCAACTATTAAACCATCCACTATCAACTCTGAATTTTCCCTTGTAACTCATTGATTTCATTAGAAGATAATTGTGCTCCGCGAAGTGGTTGTAGAGTGGTTAGGTTGCAAGTAATAGTCGGACGGACACATTCACTTTGTTCAGTGCATGCTTTAGTCCGTCATTTGTTCACTAAAACTCCATTGCCACTTTTGCCAGTACAAATCCATCTGTTCTGAGTGGAAGGAAGTAAAACAAACCGGTCTTGAATTTACCGAATGTGTATTCACCAAAAATGCCTACACTACCATCATGTTCAGAGTGTAAGAGTCGTGTAGAGGTGATAGCACCGCCTGCTCTGAAATTCTCTATCGGAGTCATTGCAATCTCAGTCCAAGAATAAAAGAAATTGGTTTCTTCATTTGGTAAGGTAATGGTATATTCGTATTCGAAGTAGACGTCAAATATGTCATCTATCATTCTCAATTCCAGTCCGGGTATGATAGCATCTGTTCTGCCGAAAGCGAATCCTATCATTGGAATGATCGAGAACTGTGTAGGATCATCAGTTAGTGTCACACTAAATTCAAAATTGTATCCGCCGAAAACAGATGCCGTCTTCAGGTCCTCATAGTTGTAGCGCGCTTCGAGGTGAAGTGCGCCATGATCTGCATATCCTATCAGTGTAGGGAAATCATCTTGATGAGGCAGAAAGTAGTAATACAACGAAACTTCAGACGACCACAGCGAATCACGAGCCGGCTCCTGCGCTGCCAGAGGCGCAGCGAGCAGAAATGATGCCAGTACAATAATGAGACTTCGGATCATCAATACGTTCTTCGGGGTATGGACAAGATCATAGCAAATCCAACACCCCCCACTCGCATTATATTAGCATAATAGCTGCAAGTACCTGCATTTTTGCCCTGTAAATCATTGATTTCATTAGAAGATAATTGTGCACCGCGCTGGGGACGGGGTTCGTGAATCGGGTTTCGGGTTTCGTGGGGAATGGTTAGGATTCTTCCTCTGCGTCCTTCGCGCCTCTGCGGTTAAATCCCCTCCCCAACTGGCCACTGATCACTAGCCACTGACCACTTCCCCGACATACAAATATACGAAATAATCTGGAATACCACATAAAAAGCGAAATTTTGTTCGTAATTTATAATAAATTAACGAATTATAGGCATTTTAATTATTTCCCTATCTTACTCCATCTCCTTTTCAAGAGCCTGTCCTGACGAAGGAAGGAAGAGGGTTGGGGTGAGGTTATAAAATAGAACGATTCATTTACATTTTGGATTGCTGCTTATAAACAACGCTACTTCTGGAATGAGTACAAAGACCAAAAAAACAGCCAAGACTATAGACTATAACGATTACCTTTTTACGACACTCCGCGACAGGAAGAAAGCATTGCTTTACCTTCGCGAAGCGATCGAAGATGAGAACCCGCAGGTGTTCTTGCTTGCACTCCGTAATGTAGCGCAGGCAAACGGCGGAGTCACAGAGCTTGCTAAAAAGACCGGACTTGACAGAGTAAACCTCTACCGACTCCTCTCAAAGAACGGCAACCCAAGACTCGACAGCCTAAACCTGATCCTCCGCTCGCTAGGGATGCGAATCTCGTTTGAGAAGGTGTAGCTTCCCCAAACCATCTTCGGCATGCACCTTTCACTCGAAGAGATCCGAGTGTGTTCCGGTTCGTTGGAAGATAACTTCTTCGGCTTGAAGTTTATAGATGAGGACCCAATCGAATTCTATGTGGCACTCGCGAGTACCTGCGAATGGTCCTTGGAGTTTGTGGTCGCGATAACGTTCATGAAGCATGCGTTCTGAAATGATATCATCAAGTACGGGCTTTAACTTCGCAAGGTCTTTCCCGCGTTTGCGCAAACGCTTTATATCACGATCGAACTGCTTGCTATATGACGCCGAAAGCATTAGAGACCTAACTTCTCAAAGAACTCCTTTTTGGAACGGGTGCGGACTATCTCTTTTCCTTCTTCAGTCTTCTTCAGGGTGCGGAGCGTGGTCTTGTTAGGAATGACAACATCGAACGGCAGCCCGCGACGAAGCGAGACCTGCGCGTAAAACATATTAATTGCTTCTGATGACGAAAGACCAAGCCGGCTAAAAACCGCCTCTACATCCGTCTTAAGTTTTGGCTCTACCCGAGCCCGTATCATTGCTGTTCGTGACATGATCGTATTTTGTATCTCATTTGGGATACAATGTTTTTAGAGGAATCGTTCACAGCTACCAAACTATCTAACTATCCACTCGCTGTTTCTTCATTTTGGGTGGGTACCTGTGAATACTTAACTACTTGACAAGAGATATCTATCAAGATTTGCCTTAATAGTCTCAAACAA
>DATDEW010000004.1:0-5514 GCA_036522935.1 Kapaibacterium sp. (SeqCode) | reverse complement strand
CAAGCCCGGTGCAAATCCCGAGCGTATTCGTCAGCAGCTTTCAGAAAAGAATGTTCTCGTTGAAGAGTGGGGTGGTAAATACGGTTCGATAGAAATATCGGCAAAGAGCGGTATGAACGTAGATAAACTTCTTGAGCGAGTGCTTCTTGAAGCAGATATTCTTGATCTGAAAGCAAACCCTGACCGCATTGCACGTGGTATTATTATTGAAGCTGAGATAGATAAGGGCAGAGGTATTCAGGCAACAGTCCTTGTGCAAAAGGGCACGCTTCGTCTTGGTGATCCATTTATTGCGGGTGTTTATTCAGGCCGCGTCCGAGCAATGTTCGATGAACGCGGAAACCGTGTCGAAGAAGCTCCGCCGTCGCGTCCAGTACAGCTGCTTGGATTTGATGGTATTCCGCAAGCTGGTGATCAGTTTATTGCCTTGACCTCTGATAGTGAGGCAAAAGCTATTTCGATCACTCGTCAACAGCTCAAACGTGAGCAGGGCTTCAAGCAAGTTCGTTCGGTTATGAGTTTGGATGATATTTCCAGACAGATCAGTGCAGGCGCTGTACGCAACCTTCGTATCATTCTCAAAGGTGACGTGGATGGTTCTGTCGAAGCACTTGCAGATTCACTTTTACGTTTATCTAATAATGAAGTAAAGGTAGAGATCGTACATAGAGGTGTAGGCGCGATCACTGAAAATGATGTAACACTAGCAGCAGCCAGCGATGCGATCATCATCGGTTTCCATGTTCGCCCGAATCTTGACGCACGTAAACTTGCTGCTGAAGACCACGTCGATATACGCCTATATAGTGTTATCTATGACTGTATCAACGAGATACGCTCTGCACTTGAAGGTCTTCTCGCACCCGAAGAACGCGAAGAGATCACTGCGACCGTTACAGTCCGCGAGACATTCAAAGTCCCGAAGGTTGGTACTATTGCAGGATGTTATGTCCTCGAAGGGAAGATTACACGTAATAGCCGCATTAGGATCATCAGAGATGGTATCGAAGTATTTACCGGCTCACTTGCATCGCTCAAGCGCTTCAAAGAAGATGTTCGTGAAGTTGATGCAGGGTATGAATGTGGAATCAATGTTGAGAACTTCAATGACATTAAGACCGGTGATTCCATTGAGGCATTTAAGATCGTTGAGATCAAACGTAAACTTGAGATCGGTACACCTGCACGCTAAAGGAATAGATAATGTCAATACGAACCGAACGTGTCAGCAGTGAGATCAAACAATCCCTTGCAAAGCTCTTTCAGCAAGAACTGACAGAGCTTTACACCGGTTTATTGACCGTTACGCAGGTTCGTATATCGCCTGACTTGCTTTCGTGTAAAGTATATATCAGTATTCTTGGGGCACAAACACCTAAGGAAGCTATTCTCGAAGAGATTAGACAAAATACCAAAAGAGTGCGCGGTGCACTCTCGCATGACCTTAAGCTTCGCAATACACCAGAACTTCTCTTTTATCTTGACAATACGCTTGATGAAGTTGACCGTATTGAAACGCTTCTAAAGAAGATACATCCGAACGAGAATGATTGATGAAGTGGTAGTGCCGCCACGAATTGTAGGCAAAAAAGAATTCATCGCCGAAGGGATGGAGCTTATTCCATCAATTAATGAATCTCAAGGCGCACTTATACTCATTGATAAACCTTATGGCATCACCTCATTTGATGCTGTGTATAAGGTCAAGCGTACACTTCGGTTATATTCCGGTGATAAAAAGGTCAAAGTTGGTCATGGTGGTACACTCGATCCGCTAGCAACCGGGCTTCTCATAATTGGTACACGCAAGGCGACGAAAGTCCTAAATGAACTCTTAACTGAGCGCAAGACCTATTATGTCACATTCAGACTTGGAATTACCTCGGCAAGTTTCGATCTTGAAACGAAGATAATAATTACAGATGACCTTTCTACTCTTAGCGAATCATCGGTAATTGCAGCTATCGAGTCATCTGTAGGTGAGCAGTTGCAAGTCCCACCGCAATTTAGCGCCGTAAAGGTTGCTGGGAAGCCACTGTATGAACATGCGCGAAAGGGAAGGGAGATAGAGTTAGCACCAAAGCCAATAACGATATATAATGTGTCGGATATTTCTGTACAATTGCCATACCTCTCTTTTTCGGTAGAATGCTCAAAGGGGACATACATTCGTGCGATTGCAAGAGATATTGGTGAGAAACTTGGTGTAGGTGCTGTCGTTACCGTTCTTCGCCGAACACATATAGGCAAATATAGTGTTTCTCACGCACTTGAGATAAAAGACGTGGAGGCGTTAAGAAGTCATCAAGAATCACTCAAAGCAAAGGAGTAACATTGGTAGTTACGTGGGGAATTGATAGCCTTGAATATATAGCCGGTACTGCCGCAACACTCGGTAGCTACGATGGTGTCCATCTCGGTCATAATAAGATTATTGATAGATTGGTAGATGTAAAGAATGAACGATTGTTATCACGTTCGCTTGTAATTACATTTCATCCACACCCTCAGGAAGTACTACGTAAGAATGACAGCCAGATCCAACTTCTTACCACTATAGATGAACGTATAGACCTTCTTGGATCGACGGGAATAGATGAAATACTTGTTTTAGAGTTCTCGAAGGAGTTCTCGCAAACACCATATGAGCAGTTCTTCCGCAAAACGCTTGTTCAAAAGATTGGTGTGGAGGCAATGGTTGTTGGCTTTAATCATGCTTTTGGGAAAAACAGGGAAGGTGACACCGAACATCTGAAGCAGCTTGCATCCACTGAATCTGTATACATCGAAGAAGTTGACCCCTTAATTATTGACGGTGTAAGTGTCAGCTCAACGAAGATACGGCATGCGCTTCTTGAAGGAAACATATCAACGGCAAATCATTATCTCGGCAGACAGTATGGTGTTGAAGGTATAGTTGTCAAAGGAGATGCAATAGGTCGTGAACTTGGTTATCCAACTATCAATCTCTCCATGCAAGCGAATAAACTCATTCCTACCGATGGAGTCTATTCAGGCTTGACGATCATAGATGGTATTCGCTATCCAGCCGCCATAAGCATAGGAACACGGCCAACAGTGACCGACTCACAAGAACGCGTTGTTGAGGCATTCTTGCTTGATTTCTCCGGAGATTTGTATGAGAAGAAGGTAATACTTGAATTCCAGAATTTTCTGCGTTCGCAGGTAAAATTTGATTCTCTCGAGGTACTACGCAATCAGATTTCTCTCGATGTTGTGGCTGTCCGCTCTGATATTTCGTAGTTTTGTAGGACTTAATTTATTCATTGTAAATGACCTATGAAACAATTGCGACTACTTGGTCTTTTGTCCGTACTTGCCCTGATTCCCACAATTACATCAGCGCTACCTAGATTTGCATTATGGCGAGGTGAAGCAAACTGTCTTAGTTGCCACGTTAACCCAGCCGGAGGGGGGATACGTAACGCTGGTGGAGAAATGTTTTCGAAAGATATGCTCTCAATGTGGAAGCGAACGGATAAGTTTAGCGGACAAATATCAGATGGTATTCGTATTGGCACTGATACCCGTATGCAATTCTTGAGTTTTTCACAGACATCTCCTCTGTCATTTGACTCAACAACGAACACGACCAAAGACACTACAACGTCGAATAGCAGCTACCATGCAATGAATGCTTCTATCTATATAGATGCTTCACTCACTCCTTCGCTTGATGCTTATGTTAAGTTTGACCCGCTTGCTAATAAGTTTGAGGGGTTTGGCCTGCTGCAATTAGTATCAGATGCAAATGATATTATTGATGCTAGTGATGCTGTCAATAATGTCTATGTAAAAATGGGTGCATTTCTGCCAGCGTTTGGTATCCGTTTTGATGATCATACAGCGTATGTAAAAGGCGGTAATCGCGGATTATCTAATTTCGGTGGTGCGGGGTCATTTTGGACTGAAGGGTACCGCGATGTCGGCGGGGAAGTCGGAGCGACGTTCTTTGACCACGTGAGCGCACAAGTTGGTATCTACAACGGCTCGGAAGACCGCCCTAACTCAAACTTTGCATTTCAAGAGCATGATATGGCATTGGCACTTCGTTTGACGGCTTCTGCAGAGATCATTGAGGATGCACTTTCAGCGGAGTTAGGGTATTCAATGTACTCACATCCAAGAAAATCATTTCAAACAGGAGAAGCAGAAGACTTATCTCTTTCAGCCATTCATGTCGGTATTCGTGGCGGACCAGTAACACTACTTGCAGAAATAGATAATGGTGATAATGTTTATAGCGCTGGAAAGGGTTCTTATTTACCTAAAATGTCTGCTCTTACTACAGAATTAGGCGTCAATGTAACGACCGGACTTACAGGTATCTTACGATATGAAACGTATAAAGATGAAGATGTGGCTGGGAATATAATGACAGAAGTCAAAAACCGCATTACATTTGGCGCGCAGTGGTTTCCGTTCCGTATGATTGAGATACGTCCGGAATATCGAATGGCCAAAGTTGAGGTGCATGAAGGTACAGTGGTCAATAGCATAACCGAAAATACCTTTTTGATGCAAATGCATCTGTTTTTCTAAGATAATGAAACAACAAATAGAAGTAAACGGCGAAAAAGTAGAGATTGAAGGCGGAATTCCGCCGATATCAATAAACAATAGAAACTCATACCTCGTGAATACCGGTAGCGGTACTCACGAGGTATTCGTACTCCCAGACGGTCGAATATCCGATGGGAATTCGATCGACGGAATAGCGGTGGAAGTATCATCTGGACGCGATGCTCTTATAGCTAGATACTTTTCGAAGATAGGATCAAATGGAAATCCTGTAGCAGGCAAGGCGCATCTTGTTATTAAAGCACCGATGCCTGGACTTGTAAAAAGTATTTTTGTTAAAGTTGGCGACGAGGTAGTCAAAACAACACAAGTCCTGATACTCGAAGCAATGAAAATGGAGAACTCCATCCAATCACCGGGCACAGGAATTGTAGCGTCTATCAAGACCGAAATAGGAAAGAACGTTGAAAAGAATCAGATATTAGTAGAGCTCAAACAGTAGCGGTTTGGATTTTACATAATATATCTTATAGACATACTACTTGCTGTTCAATTGGTTAAGCTTCAGGTCAATTGAGCGTTGAAGCCTGTTCAGTGAATCTACTTTGGCCCTAATATCTCTCTCAAAATCATTGGTATTCCAATATCCTCTATCCTCAAAATAACTACTTACAAGGAAATTATGCTTGAGTGCCTCTGTAACCTCAACGCCATTTCCTGCTGCCATTGATAGTTTATGGATAGTCTCGTTAAGCTCTGACATGGTAAGCTGTACATTACCTGTGACTGCTAATAATCTGTTGTAAAGTTCTTCATCATTAAGAAGCTTGCCAATACTGCCTTTGCCGGAGCGAATTTGGTATGTTACTTCTTGAAGGTTTGATACCGTTCCTTGCAATGAGTCCGTGAGCTGTTTGACGGAGTTTAAGGTACCCGCAGCTGAAGAATTTACGGTATTTACAGTCCTTGTCG
>DATDEW010000003.1:0-4288 GCA_036522935.1 Kapaibacterium sp. (SeqCode) | reverse complement strand
CTCTTCTGCTCCGATCACTGATGTCAGTGTTCCGACATAGTATACTGTAGCTGTGTTACCTATACCATACCCTGCTTTCACATACGGATGAAATAATTTTGTTGTTCGGAATGTATAGCCTGCGTTCATATGAAGTTGATATTCTGCTCCTCCTGCACCATCGGAGAATACAAGTCGCATTGTAACTTCCGGTTCTAGGTAGAAACAGTCAAATATATAGCGAGCAGCCGATACGGACAAGGTGAAAATACCAAGATCATCTACAGGTTTATAGGTTGTAACAGACTGACTGTTGAACGACCCCAGAATACTGAGCTCCCAGCTTTTCTTTGCAAACAATATTTTCTTTACAGTATCTGTGCTAGTTGTTTGAGCGCTTATAGAAGCTGCTATAGTGATGAAGAACATCAATATCAGGAATCTTTTCATTTCTGTAGCGATAAGTGATACTTTAGAGACACTACTGGCTATCAGTTTGTTGCGAAATAATGAGGGTTTGCCCATAACTTCGTATTTTTGCCCTATGAAAAAACTACTTGCCTTCGCTGTTCTTGCATGCCTCTTTACGGGATGTTTTTCTTTTACCGAAGAGATACGTCAGGAGCCGGATAATACCTACACGCTTACGCGAACCGTTGCGATGGGGATGTCGATGTTCGATATGCTTGCATCGTTCAAGATGATGGGCGATACCACGGGGATCACCGACTCGGTTGCATTCCGCAGAGAAATGATCGATTCATTGCGGCGCGAGTGGACTGTCGCGCTTGATACGCTCCGCGCAAAGCCGGGGTATATTTCATCATTTGTGCGCGATACGATCATTGATACGAACTTGCATATTATCTCGTCGGTGCATGTAACAGATGCGATCCACTTGCCGCCGTTCCATACTGCAATGTGGCGAACGATGGAGTCCGATGAATCTGGTGGCGAAACAGAAAAACTTGCGATGAAAATAACCAAGAAGAACGGCAAAACAACAATACGTTACGTATTCCCGCCGATGGAGAAAGAACAAAAGAAACAATCGAAGGAAGAACGCGAAATGGCGAAAGATTTTATTAAAGACATCAACATTTATTTCCGCGTCATCTCGCCGAACCTTGTTATACCCAAAGGCAAAACAAAGATGAAGAAGATCGCCGGCGGATTAGAATACAAACTCCCGCTCTTAGAAATAGTAGATGGCAAAAAAGCGCCGAAGAGCGTGGAGTTTGTGATAAAATAACGTGAAAGAGTCGCATCATTGATAACGGAATGTTATCCATATACCGAAGTGTTACCATTGTATGAGTGAAAATAAGCAATTTATAGTTGATGAATCCGGCACTATCCGCAGTGTCGTACTTGATTATGAAGTCTTCCAGAAAATGGAAGAGCTTATCATGGAATCAGGGCTTCAGAAAGCAATGGATGAAGTCGAGAACGAAGAAGAAATAAGTTTGGAAGACGCCAAACGACGGGTACAACTTTCCCATGCTCGTTAAGTATAGAGTTCTGCACCGAAGTAAGATATATCGTTACTTCCCATAGTATTTACAGTAGTTTATAGAGTATAAATCTCCTATGACCTATCGCACCATTTTCTTTCTGCTTTTTGTTTGTGCGGCATTCTCTCTTTCTGCGCAAACATGGGAGCCGCTTGGTCCGTATGGTCCGCGCACGGTGTATAAAGTAGCAGAGTCAGATAGCGCGATTCTCATGCTTTGTCTTGAAGCGAGTAATAGCGGAGAGACTAATTCCGATGTTTACCGCTCCGAGGATAAAGGACTTTCGTGGGAGAGTACTCCGTTTCCCAATGGTAAGATACTATGGCCGCTCTCGAATATCGTTTGTATAAAAAATGTCTTCTACGCCATCTCTAAACATTCTGATTTCTTTATGTCGCTTGATCATGGTAGGACATGGATCATGCGCAGTGATATTTATGATAAGGATTGGAAGTTTGAAACAAGTTCGATACTTGACATTAACAACTCTCTCTATGTCGGCTGGGGTAATAAGTATTATAATAGTAATGACAGCGGCTTGACGTGGTTCTTTGAGAAAGCTGAAGTTGATGGTGAGATAATAAAGTCATTTGTTATAAAAGATAATATCATTGACAACATCGTTACTGTCACGAAGAGTGGAGTATATCTATCCAATGATAGAGCAGGTTCTTGGAAAACAATAACTCCGATCTTTCAGCCGGATGATTATGATGGCAGAGACCTTGCTGTGCTCGGCAAGACGATCTATGTAAGTACGCATCGGCGTGTATATTACTCTACTAATATGGGTGACTCGTGGGGCGTATCGAATGAATTTGCACAAGGAAAAACACATATCCGCATCGCAGGATACGCATCGCGGCTATGGATAGCAAGTGATTCATCGGTCTTTTACACTTCGGATAATTTTGTATCGGTGCATACAGTTGCAACGCCGCAGAACTGGCGTTTTACTTGGACTCTTGTCCCGACAAGAAACGGGCTTCTCCTCTCTGCTTACGAAGGCGGCGCGTATCTTACCTTTGATACGGCAAAGACATGGATGTTAATTGAAGATGGTTTCACTCCTCGTGTGGTATACAATCTTTGGGCGAATGATAATGTACTCTTCGGAGGAACATCGACGGGACTACTCATGCGCTCAACAAATAACGGAAACTCATGGGAGCGTTCGTTCCAATCAACTTCTGTAAGTCCTTATCGTAGTCAGTTCAACGCAATGTTTACTCTTGATGATTCGCTCTATACTGCAATAAATGAGGGCGATCAGATCATTGCATCTAATGATTATGGCGCATCATGGCATATCAATGGTAGAGAAAAGCCTTGGACAGGAGTTAGTGATATAGCTGTAGATGATTCGGTATGGATCGCCCTCGCGGGATCACCTGTTCGCTCGGACGATATAGGTACTACATGGGCATACATGAATAGGCAGAGTAGCCTTGAATTACAGCAGCTAATGTTTCACGGAGGATTGTTTTACGCAGCATCGGCAAAAGGGTATATCTACAAAGCTATACCAACCGCATTAAATTTTGAACGCGATACCAATGATCTTCCTCTCTCGCCATATTATGCCATCGCTTCCAATGGCAGTACACTTTTTGTAGGTGGTGATAGCGGAAATGTATACCGTTCTCGTGATAGCGGTACTTCATGGCAAAAGATGAACCTTCCGGCAAGCTTCTCCATTCGCGATATAAAATGCTATGGCTCAAATGTTATCATACTTGCACCTATCGGAGGATGTAGAATATATTTCAGCCCGAACGAATGCGACACCATCATCACGATCTCACCCGAGAACTATAATGGTTATGCTTCAGGTGAAGTAGCGATCAATAGTAAGTACGTGTTCTTACAAACTGTAGATAAAGGCATCTTCCGCTATAACTATTCAACACTCAATTCAGTCCGGCGTGAGTCCGCGCAAAACTCACTCACACTCTACCCGAACCCTGCACAGACAGTTGTGAACATCGAAGCACCGGATAAAGCGAATGCAATAGTGCACCTTTTTGATATGCTCGGCAGGGAAGTACGTAGTGGGAAACTATCCGACGAAGGCAAACTCACGCTCGAAGTATCAGACCTTACGAACGGCATCTATACCGCGATGCTTGAACATAATGGCACAACATCCTTTGCCGGGAAGACCGTAGTAGCAAAGTAACGTACCGCAGGTCTCCGACCTTCATCTTCTCTAGGATTTATATTTATAATGGTCGTTGTTAATTCGTGATGAAAAAATACGTCCTGTTCCTCTTTGTACTGGTCTTTATATGTATGTCTTCTGGGGCAAGCTCTCAAACATGGGAGCAGATCGGTCCGTACGGTCCGCGAACAGTATTGAAGGTTGCTGAATCCGACAGCGCACTTGTGATACTCTGTGATATTGCATTCGGAGCAGGCAAAAGGCGTATCTTCCGCTCCGAAGACAAAGGCAAGACATGGCAAGAGCCGTCTTTTCCATACGATAGCTTACCAATATGGCTCATGGGGTTGGATTGCACAGAGAATATCTTTTATGCCTGGACAGAGAGAGCTGATATATGTATGTCAACTGATCACGGCAAGACATGGGTCGTTCGCAGCGATATTGATAGCCAGAGATTGTACTTTGAGTTTGGCTCGGTGCTTACTATAGATGATACACTCTACTTCGGGTGGGATAAAAAGTACTTTACGAGTATTGATAGCGGCTTGACATGGTCATCCCAGAAAGCATCAGTGGATGACCGGATGATACGATCAGCTGTTTTGAACGATACCATCATAACTGTCACTGA
>DATDEW010000002.1:0-2837 GCA_036522935.1 Kapaibacterium sp. (SeqCode) | reverse complement strand
TAAAGGGCAGCTATTCGGGCTTCTCTTTTGCCCGCCTCGTATTAATTGGGAACCACTGAATCTTGTTCCGAATCCTTTTACCGTTGAGATGCATCTGTTTAATCCACAAAACGGAGGTGGTGGCGCTCAAAACACGAAACTTACGTTGCGAGTTGGAGATAGCTTGACCATCTTAGCTCCTGATACCGTTAAAAATAACGGTAAGACACAAACACAAATACTTGGCCTCATTCCCCCGCTTGGGTCAATAGTAGCACGTTGGACAGTCCGAGCTTCAGAGAGCAAAGAGTGTACAGAAGACTTAGTATCGTCGCTACAATTCAAGGCAGAAAGCTCGTCTATTAGCTCTCCAATTTTCATAAATGATTCAACGGGTACTGATACATGTGAGCATCCCATCATTATTGAGTGTGCGAATGATGATCAATTGCCGCCAATATTAGACCCTCTTGTTACAGATTCTGTAGGTGGCAAACAACTTACTATTCATGATGACCGAGCTACTGATAAAGGGCTGAAGAGTATTACATGGAAAGCGACTGCAAGTACGGATTCATTGAACTTTATGATCGAGCTTATACCGACTCTTACTCCATGCAGTAAATCTAAACATACACTTTCTATTCATCAGAAAGACACGACAAAGGCAGGATGTATAGAAGTATTCTACGAAGATTGCGCTGGTCACAAAGACGATACGGTTATTTGCTTCAATGCACATTATCCCCCTCATATCCCGGATACTATAGCACCTAGGATATATGATGATACCGTGCTGACGATAAAAAAAGCAATGCTTATTATTGCCGATACAACTATAGTAGATACGGGCATTAGCCAATTCTCTATTGGACAGCCAACGTTTGGATCTGCATTGTCGTCTGTTGATCCGCAGATCGCCCCATGCTCAAAGCTTGTCCATGCCGTTACTATCACGCGAAGCGATTCCTTGCATAGTGAGTGTATAAAATATACTGTTACAGATTGCGCCGGAAATATCAGAGTAGACTCGATCTGCTTCACAGGTACGCTCGGAGTCCGCTCAGAAACGTCGAACTCAGTCTTCTCCATCCTTGGCAACCCATCCTCCGGCAGAGCAACTATACAGATTACGCTTGAAAGAGCACAAGATGTTACACTTCGCATCGTCGATGCTCTCGGCAGGGAAGTGCGGCGAGTTGATGTGAAGGGACTCTCGCAAGGGGAGAATCTCATCCCGTTACAAACAAACGAACTTGTATCAGGGACGTACTATGTCATCGTCGAGATAGACGGCAAGCAGTTCACGAAGAGTTTAAAGGTGGTTAGATGAGGAAATATCTATTTACGGCACTGATATTATTAATAACCATCTCTGCCTTCGGGCAGGGAGGGCTTCCTCTGAAGACCGGGAAGAAGTATGTGACGGCAACGGTTGAGCCTGGGACAGGGTGGGTATTTATACAAGGATATCCAGGCGACAATACAAGTGCTGTATATAGTTTTAGAAATAAATCATTTGTTTCTTGGAAACTTGCTGATCATATCTTCACAAATAATGATGTTGGTCTGCCTTCACCAATGCCAGCGAATACACACATAATAAATGACGGAGTGCTTACAAAAGTAGGTGATACAATTCGCTGTGTGTGGTATAATAAGAATGGTGTCGATCTTATCCAAGAGGTCTATCCAAAACAATTTGAGAAAAACGAACAAATAGTTTTTCGGTGGAAGATAATAAGTTATAGGTCAGATACTATTAAATGTGCGGTTCAATATCTTCTTGATCTACAAGTAGGTAGCCAAGATTTTACAAATGATGATCCGGCATTAGTTACAAGTTCTGGTTATATTGATGACTGGAAAATCTATTCAGATTCTTCAAGTGTAAAAGTCCCGGGTTTTATCCAAACTCTTCAATATGACCTTCCACATTTGCCAACTTTTGATCCCGGTATCACAGGACTCATACAGCTCGATAGCGTAAACGGAAGACAACTTGCTCTCAGGAAACCTGATTCCATTAGTGTTGGTATCTGGGCTGAACTCATCCAAAAAGAGTGGGGGCTAAAAGAGCCACCACCTATTGATAAGTACGATGATGACAGGGCGATCCTTTTTAGTTGGGCAGACAAAGTAATTACAAAAGGGGCTGTCAGTGAGTTAGGAAGTATGAGTTATGGTCCAAACGATATACCCGTTTGCGAGGGGTCAGTGTATACGCTTTCATTTTATCCTTCAACACGTCGATATACTTCAAAGCCAAAACCGGAGTCATTCGAGATAACGACACAATTTTACAATGCAAACCTCTTCCCATTAAATGATGTAGTCGCTTCACTTAGAGTCGGAAAGCATCTAAAGATTACTTACCCTTCACAACCACTTGATTCGGGAAGAGTACAATCCCAAACCATAAGTAATGGAGGCGTTATACCTCCGCACGGTACTGCATATGCGAAATGGGTAGTAAAGATTGATACATCTCAATTTCCGAAAGATGATTTTGTTTCATCTTTACAAGTACACTTAGAGACACCTACTGTTGATTTTATTTATCCTCCTTTTGACACATGTGAGCAAGGTGTATTCTTTGACCTTCCCGATTACGATAGCTTATCCCCAGTCTTTACATCTCTCCCTCCAATCGACAGCTCAACCCGTCGTATCTCCTTCAGCGAAGTGCGTGCTCTCGATTCAGGGCTGAAATCAATTGGGTGGGCATATTCATCTTCTACAGATTCATCTAATTTTATTATTACAACACAGCCGATTCTCGGGGTTTGTATGAAAGGTGTTGATACTATCAGTATCTTTCAAAAGGATACGACAAGGTGGGGATGTGTTGATTTTGT
>DATDEW010000001.1:0-2353 GCA_036522935.1 Kapaibacterium sp. (SeqCode) | reverse complement strand
AGAGAATCACTTGGGTTTCATGTTGATTCAAGATTACAGAACAGTCTTGCGAAGGATGATCCATCTCGAATAGAAGAAATGACTCTTAATGAGGAGATGTTTCTTCGTCTCCAATTTCACGCCAACGACTCATCTAGACTGCTTACTCCAAGTGGTGAATCTCGCACCTTGAGGGATTGTGTTAAAAGAATGGTTGATAATGCTTGGAGCTTTGAAAAACTAACCACAAAGTTTTATCAACCTGCAAACTTTCATTCACCAGACTGGTTTAGACCTTGTTTAAATATATACAGAGAATTTGATTCATCAAAATTCTTCTCCATATTCAGTCTCCATCTAACTATTAATGAAAAAAGCTCTACACCCTCAGGTTCATACTCAGTATATGATGGCACTCATAAATCTGTAGTATTGGCTTATAAAATATTACAAGAAGGATACACATTCTTCCCCGTAAAACTCTACTTGTTTTTGGATAGGGATAAGCTAATTCATTAGCCATCTCATTTTTTATGATTGAGAAGATAGTGGCAATGCCAAATAACCGCAACTATACAAACATCAGATCGGCATAAAAAGTTATATAAGAATATAAATATTTGCTTTTTATAATTATTTATTTGGATTTGGTGTTTTTATTTCGTATATTTGCATATCGGGATTCAGTGACTAGTGGTCAGTGGCCAGTGGTCAGTTTTTTTGGGAGGGTCGTCCAAACGGCACAATAGGTTGCAAACAATTGTTTTATAGGTGTGAAAAAGCTCGCTATTGATACCAACCCGCATCTGAAAGACCCCGAGAAGCGTCGGAAGGACATTTTACAGTCTGTCATTACTTCTTCCCGTATCGAAGGCATAGAGCTATCCAAAGAAGATATCCGCTCCATAGAAGAAAAGGTCGAGAAGCGTTTATCCAAGCGAGCGAAATAACTCCTTCATCGGTTCGTAGTCGCTGGCAGCTGCTCCTTGCACAGCCAAGACATATTCATCCATTCGGCTCTTATAGATCGGATCAAAATTCCATAACGGCATTCCGTATTTCGTTGCCATCGCATCTGCGAGAATACGTGCAACGCGACCGTTTCCTTCACTGAAAGGATGTATGAAAAGCAGTTCGGCATGTATTTGGGCAATCATGTTCAGAGCTTCGTCCTTATCCCCATAACTTTTATCAAGTGTAAGAAGCATTGTGCGCTCGAAGGTTAGCATTGTTTCTTCAAGATACATAGCCGCAGGAAAGACAAACCCGTCTTTTGAGACATTCACTGTGCGGAGTTTGCCTGCAAATTCATAAAGCTCGCCAAATGCAAGCGTGTGAATGCGGTAGATGAAGCCAAGATCAAAGACGGTCTCGTCAGATACTTCATTAACAATGATACTTGTAGCAAGTAGTACACCTTCGAACTCTTCCCTCTGTATATCCTGAGATGTCGTGAGCCCAAGCAGATTCGGGAGTATCTCGCTCTCCTGGGAAGGCACATGATATTTCCCGGTTTGATTTTTCATTCCTTCAAAAATACAACAATCCCGAAGAGGTCACATTCGATGTGCCCCTACGGGGGACGGGCACGCCACCGGCGAGCCCCTACGGGGACGGACTGAAGTCCGTCCCACTAACCCAACTAACCACTAACCACTGACCACTGGTCACTAACCACTACCCAATATGAATAAAACTAAATATATCCTTAATGTACCTCTTATGCATGGCGAAGTATCTGTTGTTCTTGCTGATAATGCCGACGAGATGCTCCGGCACTCGGCGAAGTTCGCTACCGATTGCAGTAACCTCGGCACGGGCGTTATGCTTATTAACTGCGGGCTCTCGGAGCGCCGATTCAATGAGCATACCGAACACATCAAGAAATATCAAGATGTTGATTACTTGCCTAAAAAACAGAAGCCGCGCCTACTTGCGTATAACTCTACCGAAGGCGACCTCATCGGCGATAGCGGTACCATCAGAGCGATGTTCCTTCAGGCGAAGGTAAGCGTCGTCGTCATCATGGGCTGGGAATGGACTTCCAGCTCGTATGCACGCAAAGAACGTCTTCTCTATTTCATCCGTCAGCTCCTGCGCGAGCATATTGCAGTGGTCGTCTATTCACAAGCGCAGACCAACCCGACACCGGGCAAACCCGATAGAGCAGGTCTTGGTAAACTTGCCATGCTTGCTTACGGCATCGTGAACGTCGAGGGATCGATGGAAGCCGCGAAGATGGCGCCAAGCCCGACACCCATCGTTGCAACGAACGAAGAGATGGAGATGATGGATAAAAAGATACAATTAGTTATGAATAAAATCAATGGGTTACCGGAGAAGTCAGAGGGAAATAGTGGTCAGTGGCCAGTGG